>JAVBMQ010000158.1:0-9531 GCA_031552335.1 Bacteroidales bacterium
TTTCCGTCCAGGAATCATCAGAAGGGTTATATTTCCAGAAATCATTCAGATAAAAATTTCCGGAAGAATAATAATATCCACCACCCACATAAGCGACATTATCTATGACAAAAGTAACTGCATTTTCCCGTCCATGTCCGGGAAATGGGTTTTCTTTTTTTTGCCAATTTGTAGCGTTGAGAACAGATGATGAACAAAAAAACAAAAATAAAAAAAGAATGAAGTTAAACTGTTTCATAAAAATAGGGTTAAAAATTTGCAGAAAGATGTAACAATATTTATGCCAAAATTTTGAAAAAAATAAAAAATATTTCATATTTCAAAAAAAAGATTTACCTTTGCAGCCGATTTATAGAAAATGACCCAACTTAAAGATTAGGAAAGGGTACAACTATGCTGGAGAAATAACTACATATCGAACAATCGGATTATCCACGGTAACATACTGCTGGAGAAGGTTTAGCGTATACTTCCAATAACAAACCTGTAATCCATCTATCAAACAATTTTATTTTATTATTTGCATTCCGTACATTTTGCATGTATGCATCTGGAAACTATATTTTCATAGTCCATTCCGTATCATGTATCTTGTATTATGCACCCAAAAACAATTATCATGGGCTTAAAAATATCACTGAAAGAATTAAGCCGCATAGGTTACACAGATCCTGTAGCCCGCAGCTTGGTCATCAATATAATTTCAAAACATTGTAAACACGAAACAAAAGAAAATGTAATACAAACATTAGAAACAATTCTCCGGGAACCCCAATCATTTTGGGAGAATGAAATCTGGACAAAACTGGCTTATCATTTTTGTCCCAGGAAAGAAGAAAAAATATGCAATATTTATGAATTAAGGGAACAGTCTTTTCATTTCAAAATGTATGGAAATAAATTCATAGAAAGTTTGCCAAAACAACAAATGGAACTGGCTATGAGGTTACCGATTTCCCGGCAAGGCGCATTAATGGCTGATGCACATGCGGGTTACGGGCTTCCGATCGGTGGCGTTCTGGCAACAGAAAATGCTATTATTCCCTATGCTGTAGGTGTTGATATCGGTTGCCGGATGTCATTATCTGTTTTTGAAGAAAAGTCCGTTTTCATTCAACGATATGCACACCAACTCAAAGAAGCACTAAAAACATATACGCATTTCGGAATGGATGGCGGTTTGCTTTTCAAACAGGAACACGAAATACTTGACGACAATCGATTTAACACAACCTCTTTGTTAAAACGATTACAGGGAAAAGCCATCAGACAATTGGGAAGTTCCGGTGGTGGAAATCATTTTGTGGAATTCGGAGAACTAAATCTACAGGAAAACAATTGTACCGGACTTCCTGCGGGTAAATATCTGGCTTTACTTTCTCATTCCGGATCCAGAGGACTGGGTGCTGAGATTGCCAAATACTACAGTACTCTTGCACGAGAAATCTGTAAACTTCCACGTGAAGCACAGCACTTTGCCTGGTTAGATTTAGAAACAGAACCCGGCCAGGAATATTGGTTAAGCATGAATCTGGCAGGTGATTATGCCAAAGCCTGTCATGACCGGATACACATCAATCTGGCTAAAGCATTGGGACTGAAGATTGCAACAACTATCGAGAATCATCACAATTTTGCGTGGAAAGAATTGTTGGCCGATGAACAAGAAGTCATTATTCACCGAAAGGGAGCTACCCCTGCACATACAGGAGAGATGGGTATTATTCCGGGAAGCATGGCCACTCCAGGCTATCTGGTTTGTGGAAAAGGAAATGCCGATTCTTTGTATTCAGCTTCACACGGGGCCGGGAGAGCCATGTCCCGTGAAAAAGCAAAGGAAAACTTCACCCAATCAAGCTTAAAAAAGATGTTGTCTAATGCAGGAGTGCAACTAATCGGAGGAAGCGTAGAAGAAGCTCCGTTAGCTTATAAAAACATAGAAAAGGTTATGGATTTTCAGAAGGAATTAGTAGATATCCACGGACAATTCATGCCTAAAATCGTAAGAATGAATAAAGAATAATTATATGGAAAAAATATATATCCAAATTACATCAGGAAGAGGCCCGGCCGAATGTTGCCGGGTTGTTGCCAGAGTTCTGGAAATGATCTTAAAAGAAGCCAGACAATCAGGAATTTATGCCGAAGTCATAGAACGCGAAGAAGGCGATATAAATAAAACGCTATTATCAGCTATTATTTTTCTGGCAGGAGAAAATTTAAGAACATTTGCAGATTCCTGGGAAGGAACAATCTTATGGATTGCTCAAAGCCCCTACCGGAAATTTCACAAAAGGAAAAACTGGTTTATTGGCGTCCAGACACTTCCAACTCCGGATAAAAATGAATGGAACGAAAATGATCTTCGTTTCCAAACATTAAAAGCTTCCGGACCGGGAGGACAACATGTAAATAAAACGGAATCTGCAGTGAGAGTAACCCATATCCCTTCCGGCGTCAGTGTTACAGCTTCTGAAAACCGGTCACAAATACAGAATAAAAAACAAGCCATTGAACGCCTGAAAATCAAAATAGCTGCTTATGAGCAGGAAAGACTATTGACATTCACTCAGGAAAACTGGCAAAATCACAACGAATTAGAAAGAGGTAACCCGATCCGAACAATAAAGTCCGGGTTAGACAAGTAACCCCCTCTTTTAATTCTTAATTTTTAATTAATTGAACTATGTCACAAAAATACGGAAGAACCTACCATTTTCCTTTTTCGCCCGGTACCACCAGCGATGACCGGATCAACCGGGATTATTGGCAGGATATACAACAAATAGAACAATTGGTCCATACGGAAAAATTAGACGGAGAGAATAACTGTTTAAGTGCTGCCGGTGTATTTGCAAGGTCTCATGCAGCACCTACAGAATCTCCATGGACACAAGAGATCAGGAATCGCTGGAATCTGATTAAGAACGATTTAGGAAATATTGAAATATTCGGAGAAAATCTCTTTGCTATTCACTCCATCCGGTATGAACGGCTGGAAGAATATTTCTTTGTTTTTGCCGTTCGATGTACTGATAAATGGCTATCATGGGAAGAGGTTAAGTTTTATGCTTCGCTTTTTGATTTTCCGACAGTTCCTGAATTAGGGATACAACATGTTAAAGATCTGGAAGAAGGAGTATTAAAAAAAGAAATTATTAAATTGGCAGAAGAAGCCAGTTTGTTTAATTCTTATGATACGATCACCCAAAGTGCATGTTCCCGGGAAGGTGTTGTCTGTCGTAATATTAAAGAATACAGTGTGAATGATTTTTCTCATAATGTATTCAAATATGTACGCAAAGGACACGTTAAAACCGGAGAACATTGGATACGAAACTGGAAACGAGCCAGATTGGTTTGGGAAAATGTAAAATAATTGTCAACCGGCAATGAAAGGTTAAAATTATGACTTGGAAAATAACAGATAATAAAGACTGGAAACATCTGATTGATACATTCGATTGGATAAGCGATATGCAACAAACGGAACAAAGCCCTTTCTATCACGGAGAGGGAAATGTTGCCGAGCACACCCGGCTTGTTCTAAAAGAACTGGAACAATCTGATGAATTTCAGATATTGGATGAACAAAACAGAGAAATACTTTGGGCTGCAGCATTGCTGCATGATATCGGGAAATGCAGCACTACACAAACAGAAGACAGTAATATTGTTTCTCCTTATCATGCACGAAAAGGAGAATTTATGGTTAGAGAACTACTATTCAGGGATATTCCGACTGCTTTCGAAATCAGAGAGAAAATAGCTGCTCTGGTACGCTATCACGGACTTCCGGTCTGGTTAATGGATCGTCCTGATCTTCAAAAGAAGCTATTTGAAGCTTCTTTGCGTATAGATATGAAACTGCTGAAATTATTATCCCAGGCAGATGTAAAAGGACGGATTTGTGATGATAAAAATAAACTATTAGAACAAATTGATTTCTTTGAAATGTATTGCAGAGAAGAAAATTGTTGGGAAAATCCCCGCAAATTTGCTAATAATCATGCCCGTTTCAGGTATTTCAATACAGAGAATGCCTACTCGGAATATATTCCCCATGATGATTTTAAGAGTGAAGTTTTGTTATTATCAGCATTGCCGGGAATGGGTAAGGATTTTTACATCCGAAAATACAATAAGGACTGGCCGGTTATCAGTCTGGATGACATTCGTCGGAAACATAAATTAAGTCCACTGGATAGTTCCGCAACTGGTTGGGTTGTACAGCAGGCTAAAGAACAAGCCCGTGTTTATTTGCGTCAAGGTCAGAATTTCATTTGGAATGCGACTAATATCACGAGGCAAATGCGGCAGCAATTAGTTGATTTGTTTGTAACATATCATGCTAAGGTCAGGATTGTTTATATTGAAAAACCTTATAAGACATGGTTAGAGCAGAATAGGAACAGGGAATTTCCTATTCCTCATGTGGCATTAGAAAAGATGTTGTATAAATTGGAAGTACCTCAGGTTTGGGAAGGGCATGAGGTGGATTTTGAGGTTTAATTATTCATACGGATCTGAGGTTAAAAGAGATGCAAAATTCTGGTGGAGAGAAATACCTTCTTCTACCCCGAGCTACGCTTCGCTTGCAAGGGGTTATCCACATTTACTCCCTACGGGAGAAGGCTCTTCCCACATTTTTGCATCTCTTTCAACTCTGATTCACATTATTTCCAAATAACCACCTCAGCAGGCTTCAATTCTTTCTGTCCGATGATTATTTTGGCATTGGAAGGGATATCTATTGTATGATTCTCAGACGAATAATTCATAGCAATCCAGAAACCATGTCTCCACAGTTTAACCACTCCTTCATCCAGATTTTCGACAGAAGTACCGGCTTGTTTATAAACCTTTTCCAAGATTTCTTTTTCCAAAGCGCCATCATCCGTATCCGTTCCGATAAAAACAACTGAACCTTTTCCCAAGACCGTTCTTGTTACTGCTGCTTTTCCTGCATAAAACTGATCATCATAGACAGCCCAGACTTCTGTTCTCTGGGCCGGATCAACAACATCCGCCCAATTGTTCCACTGATAAGTAAATCCGGAAGTACGGACATGTCCAAAAATCGATCCGGGCAGAACATCAAAGAATAGCTCTTTAGCGCCAATCAATTCATATATCGGCTGAGCAAATTTTTCATTCCATAAATGCGCTTCCCGATCTTTTTGTCCTGTACGGCATGTTAATACCAGATTTCCACCATTTTCAACATACTTCTTCCAACGGGCAATCAGGTTTTTATCCAATAACTGGTAAGCCGGAGCAATCAATACCGGATAAGTTGAAAAATCATGTGTTTCATCGATTACATCAACGGGAGCTACAAAAGATTGCAAAATGCGATGATATTTATGAATATGTTTTATAAAATCCCATTGATTGGTCTGTGGTTGATTTTCCATTTCCCAACGATTATCCGGATTGTACAATATAGCTGTTTTTCTTTTTGTATAAAACTCCGGCATTTTAGCTTTGGGATCATATTCTTTCCGTAATTCCTTCATTTCTTTCGTTACCCGTACATATTCCTCTCCCGATGAACTAACAGTCACACCATCGGTTTTCATGATACCATAATGGTATTGTTCGCCACCGGATAAAGGCTGACGGAAACGATAATTACATACAAACTTATTATCTCCGGCAAAAACGTGATATATCCACATTCTGACAGCCCCCGGCATGGTTTGCGGATTAAATATACCCCAATTCACCTGTCCCGGTTGCAATTCCATTACGCCGGTTATTCCGTTGATATTCCGGAACCAGTCATTGGCAAAACCAATTCCTGTGGAAGAACCCATACGGAAACCCTGTTTGCCATGTCCCAGGTCATATCCTGAAACTAAATATTTAGTATAAGTAACAAAATCCAAGCCTTTGAATCTCAAAGGATCAACCGGAGAATAATCAGCCATCAAATTTGTGGTTACCCATTGATTAGAAGCAATGTATTTCTTCAACAAAGCCTGTTGCCATAAAACGAAATCGGCCGCTTCATCAGCAGTGAAACGTTTGAAATCTAAAAGAGCATGCGGATTTGCCTGTTGTACCAATTCTTTTGGATTCGGAATCCTGATTTGTCCGAAATTATTGTAAGTCTGGCTCCAGAAAGCATTTCCCCAAGTCTTATTCAAAGCATCTATGCTTGTATATTTCTTTTCCAACCACTTCCGGAATGCTTTTTGGGCATTTTCGCTATAATCAAAATCCCCATAATGAGAAGGTTCATTATCTATCTGCCATCCCCAGACTGTTTTGTTATTTCCATAACGTTTAGCCATTTCTACAACGATCTTTTCCACGTATTGGCGATATGTATCACTGCACCAGGATGCCTGCTGACGTGCTCCATGCTGAATAACACGGCCTTCAGCATTCATCATCAACACATCCGGATGTTTGTAGGTAAGCCATGCCGGAGGAGTTGGGGTCGGCGTACAAAGTACTACTTTCAAATTGTATTTTGCAGCCAAAGCAATAGCCTTATCCAACCAGGCAAAATCGAATTTACCCTCTTCAGGCTCCATCGTACTCCAGGCAAATTCGCCATAATGCGTAAACTCAAAACCCAGGTCACTCATATTCTTAACATCCCGCTCCCATTCGCTTTCCGGCCATTGTTCGGGATAATAATAAGAACCTACTTCCATCAACTTTTTATCGTCGATTACTTTCAGGGTTTGAGATGAAAGTGATTGATATGAAAATATCAATCCTATTAACAGAGAACATTTGATTGTCATTTTTTTCATTCTAATGTTATTAAGTTTATGCTATATTCTAATATGAACATTTTACAGCTACGTCCTTGGGTAGTCATGTTCAGAAGATTTGCGCCCAACGGGCGCTTCCTAAGTAAGCAGTGGCCCCAGGCCACTGTATTTAAGGAGACTTCCTCTGTTAGCCTGCAGAGCAGGCATTCAAAAACAGACGCCTGCTCTGCAGGCTGGGTTGAGTAGACGATACTTCGAACAGTGGCTTAGAGCCACTGCTTACTTAGGAAGCGCCCGTTGGGCGCAAATCTTCTGAACATGACTACCCATTGGGCGCAAATCTTCTGAACATGACTACCCTTGGGCGCAAATCTTCTGAACATGACTACCCTTGGGGCGCAAATCTTACAAATATGACTAAACAATGTCCTATTAATACAAATAGTCATTATAAATAATCATTTAATATTTTCAGCCGGACGAGGATAAATATCCGGGTCCGGCTGAAATGTGCTACTGTCTACATTTTATAGTTTAAACGGCGCTGTCTTGATATAAATCCGATAATCCTTAATCATTCCCGGCTTATTTGCTTCCATACGCGGCAAATATTCAAAGCCTGAAACTTTCTTGGTTTCGCCCAAATCAATAATGATTTGATGCGGATACTTATCTTTATTGATTGAATAAGAGGTATGCCAGATCGTTGATTCCTGCAGATCGAAAACATTGGTTGCGATATTATTAGCGTCATCTGCTTCTTCACTGTCAGCATATACTATTTTCCAATGTTGACGGGACAACGGATTTCCATCCTCTCCCAAAATATTCAATTCTGCAATGGCAGCAAAATCATCTTTTCCAAAAGAATTTAAGGCCTCCAAACAGAAATAACGTGTTTCGTATGATTTACCGAAATTGATTTTCTGCCAGCCATTCCCGGGGTTGAAACTTCCCGTATAAACAGATTTTTCTGCTGTTAAATCCAGGTTTTCACCTTGTTTTCTGAACTTGTATGCACCGCTACCTCTCAGCATGTCCAAAATAGGTTGGCGTTGTCCTGTAACTGTACGGTCTTCAGCTCCGACCAAATCCAGGATAATAATTTCATTTTCTCCTTCTCTCAACCAACAACCGGGCATATACAAAGTTTGTTGCGGTCCGATTTCCCAGAAACGTCCGATATTATATCCGTTTACATAAACCATTCCTTTTTTCCAATTCAACATATTCAGGAAAGTATCTCCCGTTTTATCCAAGTTGAAAGTAGCCTTGTAGTAAGCAGGGCCTTCTTTCACATTTTTCGCCTTATTGTATTTTTTATCCTTTGCGAAGGTATAATCAACAGGGAAACTGTATACTTTCCAGTTTTTCAATTCTGTAGTTCCCTTTTCATTGACTATCTCCACTTTTTCGGTAATACCCTTATAGTCGATCACACCGGCGCCAAAATTTCTTCTACCCATAGCTTCAACAAAGATATCCAATACAGCACCTTCTTTTACAGGAGGAAGTTGTAATGAACCTTCGCCTTTCAGACGGTTTAATACTCCGATTTTTTTGCCGTCGACAAATATCAAGGCATAATCATGTGCTTCGGTCACTTTCAGTGTTTGCCGTGCACTTGATTTTTTCAATGTAGTACGATATAGAGCACTTCCCCATCCCTGATTGAAAAACTCCATAGATTGAATATTTTCACTGCTTTGCGGTTCGGGTAAGTTATCAAATAAGGAAGCCACTTCATTGAAAGAAATTGCAGGAATACTGATTGTAGGGATTGAATCCGGAATGGCAGGCAATGTAGTATTTGCAGGCAGATAGCTTGCCAACAATTCTCTGACTTTGAAATATTTAGGAGTTACATTACCCGACTCGTTGATAGGAGCATCATAATCATAAGAAGTACAATCGGGAACATATCCGGGATAGTTAGAACCTGCCCAATGTCCGAAACTGGTTCCTCCATGTGTCATATACAAACTAAAAGAAATACCTCTATCTACCATTTCTTTCATACCGGAAACCAATTCTTCCGCACTGCGGGTTTCATGTTTGGCACCCCAATGGTCGAACCAACCCGACCAAAACTCGCTACACATCAACGGAGTTTGCGGACGTAATTCTTTCAAGCGTTTGAATTGTTCGTCGATATTAGCACCCGTTCCGAAATTGATGGTCCAAATCAAATCTTCCAAGGCATTATTTTCGAAATTAGAACTCCAGTCACATTGGAACAAAGGCACTTTATCGAATCCTGAAGCCTTCACGATATCACGGATTTCAGCCACATAAGGTTTGTCGGTTCCATAAGCGCCATATTCATTTTCAACCTGTACCATCAGGATATTTCCGCCATTGGCCAATTGCAGGTCATGCAATTGTTTGCCTACTTCTGCCATAAACAAGCGGACACGTTCCATGAAATACGGGTCTTGTTTGCGCAGTTGAATGTCTTTTTTCTTCAACAACCACCAAGGTAATCCACCCATTTCCCATTCGGCACAGACATAAGGACCAGGGCGAACGATTACATACATTCCATGTTTTTGCGCCAATTTACAAAATGCTGCCACATCATTATTTCCCGTAAAATCAAATTTTCCTTCTTCCTGCTCGTGGATATTCCAGAAAACATACAAACAAATCGTATTCATTCCCAATGATTTACACATTTGAATACGATGTTCCCAGTATTGATGTGGGATACGAGGGTAATGGATTTCTGCGGCTTTGACGATAAACGGTTTATCATTCAACAGAAATGTTTTTTCTCCGGCTTTGAAAGTTTCGGATGCAT
>JAVBMQ010000189.1:0-13115 GCA_031552335.1 Bacteroidales bacterium
AGGCCACTGTATTTAAGGAGCCTTCCTCTGTTAGCCTGCAGAGCAGGCATCGGTTCGGATTGGTGTGTAATGACAGACGCCTGCTTTGCAGGCTATGTTGGTTAAGTGACATCCTGAACAGTGGCTTAGAGCCACTGCTTACTTAGGACGCGCCCTTTGGGCGCAAATCTTCAGAACATGACTGCGCTGCACTTACCCACAGCTACAATCACAATACCGGTACGCGGTCAAAAAACATAAATTTTGCAAACGAAAACAAAAAAGCATATCTTTGCAAACGACATATCTGAAAAACAACAAATGATTGTCTAAACAGTAAAAAAACTTTTAAAATTATGACTACAAAAAAAATTACAAAAGTGGAGGGTGGTGATGTCAGCGCCCCAGGAAAACCAACATTCGTACCTACAGCCGAAGCAAAAGGTAAAGCTACACAACTGCGCATGTTTGCGATTCTTTTGTGGGTATTGGCAATTGCTGCAGAAGTGGGTGCTATACTCGTATTATTAAAAAGCATAAAACCCATTGAAACAAGCACCTGGATTTGGATGGGTGTATTTATAGCAATTGATCTGATTTTAGTCATCATCGGCTCACAATTGTGGAAAAAAGCAAATCGTTTGGATCCGGCATCCAAGAAGGATAAAGTGAAATTTTTCTTACAAAACCAACTGGGTGTTATCATCTCCGTCATTGCTTTTTTACCTTTGGTAATTCTTGTTTTTACTAATAAGGATTTGGATGGAAAACAAAAAGGTATTTTAGGCAGTATTGCAATTGTTGCCTTACTTATTGCCGGTATTTCGAGTGCTGATTTCAATCCGCCTTCAGTGGAAGAATATACGGAACAAACCTCTGTGGTAGAAGACTTAACAGGTGGAAATAGTGTATATTGGACAAAATCGGGAACAAAATATCATATTTACGAAGATTGTCCACATATCAACAGTAATCGTACGGATGAAATTTTCAACGGGACTGTAGCACAAGCCCGTGCATTGAAAAATATTACTGAATTGTGTAAAACCTGCGAAAACAAAGCTGTTAAAGCGAAAGGCTTAATCGAAAAAACAGCAGATAATCTATCAGAAGAAATCGAAACTAACGAAGAATAAACCGTCAAAATATAGTTACAATGGAAAATGAAATTGTAAAAATGGTGGCTAAAAAAGCCAATATATCTGAACCTGTAGCTCAGATAGCCGTAGATGCGGTGTTAAATATATTGAAAAACAAACTTCCTCCTGCCTTGGGAAGCACGTTGGATGCTCTCCTGGGTTCGGACTCTTCTTCTGCCAATAGCAAGAAAAGTTCAACCTCCAGCAGTAGTAAAAAAAGTTCGACTTCTAAAAAAAGCAGTAAAAAGGATGATAATCCTCTTGGAGACATTGGCGACATTGTTGGTAAACTGGGAGGTTTGTTTGGAAAGAAATAAGTTTTCAAATTTGGTCAGGGTTTACCTGTTTTTAATTCAAAATTCAAAATTTAGAATTCAAAATTACAAAAGGCCATCGGGCGAAGTAAAAAACACTTCGCCCGTTTTGATATTTCTTATCTTGTTTATGTGGTATAGTTGAATTTGCTGAACAATTTCCACAATTAAGCGTTTTCTTGTAAATACCATATGGCATCATTCCATGACATATTATCCGGTTTCAACGCCCAGGCTTTTCACTTCCTAAGGCCATGGGCGCTATGGCTATTTATCCCCCTGTTACTTATACTCCTCATTTTAATTGGGGGTAACCGTGATCAGAAAAAATGGAGAAACATCATAGCGCCTCACCTGCGTCCATTCATGTTCAGTAAAAGTAACAGAAGCGCTATTTTATTTCCTTTGTTATTATTAGCAGTAGGGATTTCCTGTATGATTCTGGCATTAGCCGGCCCTACCTGGAAAAAACGAAACATACCGGGAGAAAAAATTCCTGCTGTAGTGATGATCTCCTTAGATATGTCAAAATCCATGACAGCAACCGATATACAACCTTCGCGGCTGGAACGTGCAAAAATGAAGATATCTGATTTCTTAGATGCAAACCCAAGGGCGAGGGCAGGTCTTACTGTCTTTGCAGGCACACCGCATGTGGTATTGCCTTTTACTGCTGATTATAAATTAGTAAAATATCATTCCCAAAGTCTTTATAATTGGGAAATGCCGGTACAAGGCACAAACATGGCTCTGAATATTTCACTTATTGATACACTTATGAGCAGAGTGGAGGCTCCAAGTACCGTTTTATTAATGACAGATGCCATTGATGATAGTGAAGCTGTTATGCTTTCCGATTTTATCAATAATTCTATCCATAAAATGGAGATTTTGCTTTTCTCGACCCCTAACGGAGCTGTCATCCCTGGTGCCAATATTGTTTCCAAACAATCGCCTACCGCATTAAACAACCTCAAACAAAACGGTAAAATCAATATCACCACTATTACTCTTGATAAATCGGATGTGGAAAGTATTGCCAAACGAATCAGTGACAATCTTGTTTTTGAAAAAGACAAGAAAAAAGATGCACAGGAATGGGACGATATGGGCTGGTTGTTACTGATACCAGCCATTCTTATCACATTGTTCTGGTTCCGCAAAGGATGGGTGATACAATGGTGCCTGATTCCTTTTTGTATGCTGGGGTTTAGTTCCTGCAGTACCGAAAGTAAGTATGCTTCCTGGTGGTATACAGATAATTACCGGGCGGAGAAATTATACGAACAAGGTAAATATGAACAAGCGGCAGATTTATTTACAGACAATTCCCATAAAGCTGCAGCCTATTTCAAAGAAGGAGACTATCAAAGTGTAGTTGAATTGTTGGCAGAAGACACTACTGCAACCGGAGAATATAATTATGGGCTGGCTTTAGCGAAATTAGGATATTATGATGATGCCATCTCTGCCTTTCAAAGTGTATCTCAGGAAGATGCATCGCTACGCACCCTGGCCCAAAACAATATTCATGCTGCCAATCTGATGAAAGACCAGGCAAAAAGCGCCATGAGATTTCAACCACATATCAGTAGTATTGACAGTATTCTGAAAAATACAGTTAAATCAAAGCTAAAAGAGCGTAAACCTTCATCGGAAGATGAACAGTTGAGTTCCGACACGGAAGTAAAAAAACTGCCTACTAAAGGAGACCGTATATCTGATGAGGTAGCCAGCGACATACATCGTGCAAAAGAACAAAAGTTTCCTCCTAAAGATTTCAAAATGGAGGAACAACCGGTTGAAACAAAAGTATTGATGCAAAAAACCAATGCGGATCCGGGAGAATTTCTCCACCGAAGGTTTGAAATACAAAAGCAGAAATACTATCCGGATGTAAAACAAGGAAAGGATCCCTGGTAATATGAAACACTTATCAAAATATATATCAGTCATACTGCTGTCATTTCTTTTGTTCAACGGGGAAAATGCAAAAGCACAAGTATCTGCCATCATTGACCTGAGCAGGCAATCGGTATATGTACAACAACCATTCAGGGTGAATATCACGGTTTATACAAAAACCTGGTTCACCGCTCCGTTGGAATTCACCAATCTGCAAATCCCGAATGCATTTATTGTACCGTTCGATGCTACACAACCGGGAATGTTTACCATTGGAGGTAAGCAATATCCTGGAATACAGTTTTATTATATTGTTTTTCCGTATAAAACCGGAGAATTTAGTGTTCCTCCATTGGAAATTACCGCACAAAGTCCTCCGGAAGGGAGTTCTACTTCCCGGAAAGTAGTCATACATACAAAAGAAGAGAAATTTACAGTAAAGGATATCCCCAAAGACAAGAAAAAAGGCACCTGGCTTGTTGCCAAAGAGGTTATTCTCACTGAAAAATGGAATAAAGACCTTAATCAATTAAAGGTTGGGGATGTTCTCGAACGAACAATCACAATTGTGGCCAAAGGAACTTTACCGCAATTCATTCCGAATCTTTCAGAAGAGCAACAAGTAAAATGGGCCAGCACTTATCCCAAAGATCCGCTTTTGAAAGATTTCAAAGGAGGTGGGGATGTAAGCGGACAAAGCAGTCAGACAGTTACTTATTTGTTGGAGAAACCAGGTAACTTCACTCTTCCTGCTATTGTACTCTCGTTTTGGAATCCTTACACCAGTAAAATGCAGGATCGATCTATTGCAGAAAAAAAACTGCACATAGCTGAGAATCCTGACCTGGGTATTCTTGCTACACTGAGAGATAGCTTACAGGCGACTTCCGGCACATCAGGAGAGCAAGTACAAAAAAAAGGAATACTTCATATATTAGGAATGCCGTGGTATGAATTTGCCGGGATTGTCATTGTTTTGTTGATAGTCATTTACTGGCTTATCCGTCTGGCAATTCGTCTGTACAAGAAATGGGCATTACATCGCAAAGCTTATAAGCAAAGTGAAAAATATCTTTTCAAACGCTTTTTACAATCAGACGAAACTCATCTGTCTGATTCTCTTTATAAGTGGTGGGATGCGATCGACCGGAAACCTTCATCCTCTACCGGATTTTCTTTTGAGCTCCTTGGGAAACCAGAAAAAGCATCCAGCTTAAAAGATCTTCTTTCACGGTATTACCACTCAGAAAAAATAAACTTGTCTGATTTTAAAAAACTCATCAAGGAACTGAGACTGGAAACTCTTTCTGCAAAAGAGAAAATGGTTATTGGTGAAGAACAGGGGATTGGACAGTAGGAGAGACGCAATGCATTGGACAGTAGAGACGCAATGCATTGCGTCTCTACACAAAGGATGCAAAATCTTACTTCCCATTTTTCGTCGCCTTACCTCCCTTCAACACCCGCTCATATTCTTTAGGATCATTCAATATCATCAACGCTTTTTTCAAAGACTCATTATCGTCATTGATAATGCGGGTATAGTATTCGTTTTTCTCATATACATCTCGGGCAATGATTGCCTTGAATTGAAGTTTGATCAATTTTTCAGAACGATCATATTCGTCTTGTTTGAATTCGATGCTATCAACCAGAGCCATATCTTTCAATTGTTCCATCAAGGATTCCGGAACTACATATTTTGCTTTGAACTCATCAAAACTTTCATATTCCTGTTGAAGTTTTTTCCGGTTGTTATCTATATAATTCAGACCCAGGCGATACAATACTCCTTTAGCAATAACATTCCGGTGCCAGGCTGAATAACGCATGGTATCGATCGGAACAAAATAATCCGGCATGATACCTCCTCCGCCATATACGGTACGCCCGTATACCTTTGTTTTGAATTTCAGAGAATCCGGAAAATGGATGCTATCGGCATTCATCATTTCTCCGCGATTATATCTTTCAATCAAATCTTTACCATAATCATCGCCTTTCCCGTTTTCATAAGGTTTCTGTATACTCCTTCCTGTGGGAGTATAGTAACGGGCAACGGTCAAGCGGATCATTGTACTGTCAGGCAATGGTATAGGACGTTGTACAAGTCCTTTTCCAAAACTACGGCGACCAACAAGCACAGCTCTGTCCCAATCCTGCATAGCCCCTGAAAGAATCTCACTGGCAGAAGCTGAGGTTTCATCTATCAATACAACCAACTTGCCATCTTCGAATAAACCTTTCCTCTCTGCATATTCATCATCTCTTCTCTGATGTGCTCCTTCCGTATATACAATCAACTTATGATCACTTAAAAATTCATCCGACAAGTCAATAGCAGCTTTCAGATAACCGCCACCATTGCCTTGCAAATCAAGTACAAGGCTTTTCATTCCTTGTCGTTGTAAATCTTTGAAAGCCTTAACAAACTCATCGTGTGTCGTACCCCCAAAACGAGAAATATTGATATATCCAATGTTATCTGTCACCATATAAGCGGCTTCTACACTATAGATAGGAATTCTATCTCTTGTAATTTTAAATTCTATCAGATTGGGGACACCTGAGCGGAGTACCTTCACTCTTACCTGTGTTCCTTTAGTACCACGTAAACGTTTCATGATATCTGTATTCTTCATTTTAACTCCTGCAATCGGAGTATCATCCACCTCTAAGATACGGTCGCCTGCAATCAGACCCACCTTCTGAGAAGGACCTCCTGCTATAACCTGTACCACATACAAAGTGTCAGTCAACATATTAAATTGAATACCGATACCATCAAAATTACCTTGTAAAGGTTCATTCATTTCCTTTACCTCTTCTTTATTCATGTAATTAGAATGCGGATCCAGATCGGCCAAAAGAGCAATAATAGCATCTTCAATCAATTTATTCTCATCCACTTTATCTACATAAAAACTTTTAATGGCTTCCAAAGTCATAAACATTTTTCTATTGGCTTGAGATTGTCCGGAAATAAAAACCGGCAACAGACAAGCAACTGCCATTAAAACAAGCAACTTTTTCATTTCAATTTCATTTTTTTAGGAACAAACTGGCTCACATCTTTCCCATAAGAAAGCAGTTCTCTCACAATAGAAGAACTGATATGAGCATGTTCCGGTTCTGTAAAAAGGATAAATGTCTCAACACCGGAAATCTGGCGATTGACATCTGCTATATTTTTTTCATATTCAAAATCATTGACAGACCGAATACCACGAAGGATAAAACGCGCATCCACTTTTTTTGCAAAATCAACAGTCAATGAATCATAAGAAGCCACACTTACCCGGTCATTGTCGGCAAAAAAATCAGAAATCATCTCCATCCTTTTTTCCAAAGAAAAAAAGGTTTTTTTATTCGGATTGATACCAATAGCTACAATCACCTCATCAACAAGAAATAAAGCTCTGTCGATTAAAGAAACATGTCCGATAGTCATCGGGTCAAACGTTCCCGGAAATATCGCTATCTTTTTCATCATCTTTTTATTTCTTTGATCCGTTTTTGTTCAATATTTTTTCATCAAGGACACCAAATTGATATCCTCTGGATTTTAACCATTCTATAGACATGGGCAGTGCTTTTTCCAGCCTATCCCAAGCCTTAAGGGAGTCATGAAAAACGATCACCGAACCGGGACGTGTATACCGGCGTACCACATTAAAAACACCTTTAGCTGTCATTTTGTTGCTATAGTCGCGGGTAACCACATCCCACATGATTATTTTATATTTCCGTCTCAACCAAAAGAACTGATTGATCCGCAAATGTCCATGGGGAGGTCTGAAAAGTTTACTGTCGATTACTTCCTGCGCTTTATCTACATTGGCACTATATGTTTTCGTCCAGGATCTCAATCCTTGCTTGTGGTGATAAGTGTGATTACCCACCAAATGTCCCCGGTCCAAGATCATCTGGTATATTTCCGGATACTTTCTCACATTATCTCCAACGCAAAAGAAACAAGCTTTTATACGATGCTTATCTAACAGGTCAAGAACCCAGGGGGTTATTTCCGGAATAGGACCATCATCAAAAGTCAGATAAACTTTTTTCCTGTGCGATTTTATTTTCCAGATCGCACCCGGAAAGAACATTCTATATAAAAACGGTGGCTGTTCTATGAACATAATCAATTATTTTGTCCTCCCGCCGGAGCTTGCATTCGTGATCTGGATGTCAATATCTGTGAATAACGGGAAAAATCTTCCAGGTATTTATCCATCAGATCGGGATTTATATCTTGATAATTGGACAATACCAATTGTACAATACTCAATGCCTCTCTGACATCTGAGAAAACACCCTTGAAATCCTGTTCATTCAGACGGAAATACCAGTTGAGATTTCCCATATAATATTTCAGAACTTGCTCATAAACAGCAATAGACTTATCCTGTGCTCCTGCATTATTATATGCATCAGCCATTTGCAGTCCCGAATAATCGTAAACGACACAATTGGCTGGGATCACTTTCTGGCAATAATCAAGAGCCTGTATAGCTTTCTCATTTTTACCTTCATCTACCAATGCGTTGGCCAGACGGGCAAACATCATCCGGTATGTTTTTGTCATCCGGAGGACATTTTCATCCAGGTAAACTTTAGGATTATCGATTCCTCCCCAGACAAATTTATTCACCAGATTGTCAAACATAATATCTGTCTGTACCTGTTGATGTGTTTCGTTTACATCGAAAGGAACAATCCGGTTGGTCAAGCCTTCCAGACGAAAATACTTATCTTCCAGACCTAATTGCAAATCTCTTCCTACTGTTACAGCATAATATATAGGACGTTGCCAGTTTGCAGTACTCAACATTTCCAGGATCATCAATTCATTTTTCAGCAAATATTCCTTGTCTGAAAAGTTCAGTTCCATTTTAGACGGAATCAAATGAGCCGAATCCGGAGGGAGAATTCCTCCGCCAACTACCGAAGCTGAATCAGCCTTGATGTACAAATGCTGAGAAGGTATAATGTCCATTTCTTCCGAATAACCCGGTACTCTCTTATAATCCGGATCTGTGGATCGTAGGAATCTGAATGCATCTTTTAATTCCAATTCTTTATCAGTCATGGGGAATATATAAGCGACATTATGGTTTCCACTTATATATTCGGATCTTGACCAGGAAATAGGCAGCGGTTTGGAATCATACGCCTGTCGTTTCATCTGGTCGATATACCAATCTGTTTGCAGGTAGCTCAGGTTACAAACCCTCACATCCGTACGGAAACCTTCCACTTCCTGTGCATACCACAAGGGGAAAGTATCATTATCGCCATTGGTAAAAATAATAGCATCCGGTTCGCATGACATCAGGTAATTGAAACCGAAATCACGGCAGACATAACGGCCTGAACGATCATGGTCATCCCAGTTCTCTGCACCCATTTGAATAGGGACAAACAAGCACAGGATAGTTGCTCCTGCAGCTGCAGCAAGTTCTGGTGTTTTCAGATATTTATTCAGAGCCTTGGCTATACACAAGACCCCCAATCCAATCCAGATACAAAAAGCATAGAATGAACCTGCATATGCATAATCCCTTTCACGAGGTTGGTAAGGTGTCTGATTCAAATAAATCACAATAGCAATACCTGTCATAAAAAACAGGAAAAATGTGACCCAAAAACCCTGTACCCCATTTTTACCCGAATAAGTCTGGAATAACAAACCCAATACTCCCAATAACAATGGTAAAAGGTAATATGCATTATGTCCTTTGTTATTTGCAATATCATAAGGTAAATTATCCTGCGGACCGACCAGGATCTCATCGAAGATCTTGATACCGGTAATCCAGTTTCCGTTGGTTACTTCACCATGTCCCTGGATATCATTTTGCCGACCTGCAAAATTCCACAAGAAATATCTCCAGTACATAAAGTTTAACTGGTAAGATACAAAGAACTTTATATTTTCGGCAAAAGTAGGCTTGGAGATAACTTTATCCTGTCCGCATATATTTACTTTTACCTGTTGACCCTTGATATTCGCCCAATTTTTATAAGCCTGTATATGTCTGGCATCTTTACTATACATACGGGGGAAGAACATATTCAGTTCATCCATATATACATAATGCTTTTTCCGGTCGGATACATAATAACAATCCGGATCTGATTCTTTATTTTTAACCACACGAGTCCAAACAGGCCCCGTATCTTTGGTAACACCGACACACATTCCATTCTGACTTGCCCGTTTCACTTCGGAAGCATAAGTCTCTCCATAAAATAAAGGACGATCGCCATATTGTTCGCGGTTCAGATAACTCCCCAAAGTAAAAATGTCTTCCGGAGAATTCTGATCCATCGGTGTATTGGCCGCAGAACGAATCATAATCAGTGCATATGACGAATAACCAATCATGATAACCAACAAGCAGGTCAAGGTCGTATTCAGAATTTTGGCCGGAATATTTTTCTTTACAAACATAAATACTGCCAATGCAATAATCAGGCAAACTCCCAACCAGGGATTATTTCCAAGGAAAGGAAGACCTAGCAAAGAAACCGACAGAATAAATGAAATTTTTATCCGGATATCATGCTGCTTGGATTGGACAGTTTCCCACAAACTCCAGGTCAATACACCAAGAACGAGTATCAGATAGAATATAACACCTGAATCATAAGGCAATCCAAAATTATTGACAAACAACAATTCGAACCATCCGCAAACTTTTACAACACCTTGTATCAATCCGTACAATAACAATCCTACAATTACGAAAGAAACACAAAGAGCTATCAAAGAACCTTTTAAATTAGCATCAGGATATTTTTTGAAATAATAAACCAATACAATGGCAGGAATACAAAGCAAATTCAGCAAGTGCACCCCAATGGAAAGACCCATCATATAAGCAATCAGTACAATCCAGCGGTCTGCATGAGGTTTATCCGCAACAGATTCCCATTTCAGGATCATCCAGAAAACGATCGCAGTAAACAGTGACGAATACGCATATACCTCCCCTTCCACAGCAGAAAACCAGAAAGTATCGGAAAAAGTATATGCCAAAGCTCCCACCAAACCGGAGCCCATGATCAAAACCAATTGAGAAAGGCTCATCGGGTTCTCATCATCTTTTACCACTATCTTCTTAGCCAAATGGGTAATACTCCAAAACAGGAAAAGAATTGTCAATGCACTGAAAATAGCTGACATGGCATTGACCATCATTGCTACATTTGAAGGATCAGAAGCAAATTGAGTAAATAAATTGGCTGTTAACATAAAAATAGGACTGCCCGGAGGGTGACCTACTTCTAATTTATATGCTGAGGAAATAAACTCGCCACAATCCCAGAAACTGGCTGTCGGCTCAATAGTCATTAAATAAACAACAGCAGATATGGCAAATGTAAGCCAGCCAAGGGTATTGTTTACTATCCTGTAATTCTTCATAAATTCAATAAATTAGCCATTTTCCCGCAATAGTATCATCCAAATAAATTTGGCTTCTGCCTGTATTGCTTAACGAAAATGTTTTTTAAAATGCTATTATTTTGAACGCAAAGATAGAAAACTTAATTAGTTTTTCATACATTTACAGCCTAATAATTAACAATATCCGTCTTATGAAAAGATATATTCAGGTTTTACCAATAGTTTTTATTGCATTTATTTGCAGTTTTCACTCATCAGCTCAGGTCGATCTCAAACCTCTTCCCATTGATCCGAAAGTCAGATATGGAAAATTGGACAACGGAATGACTTATTATATCAGACACAACGAATTACCATCCAGGAGAGCTGACTTTTTTATTGCTCAGCGGGTAGGGTCTGTTCTGGAAGAAGACAATCAATCCGGGTTGGCTCATTTTTTGGAACATATGGCATTTAACGGAACAAAAAATTACCCTGGAAAAACATTGATTAACTACCTGGAAAGTATTGGTGTAAAATTCGGAGAAAACCTGAATGCCTATACCATTTTTGACGAAACAGTATATAATATATCCAATGTACCGGTCAGTCGCGAAGGTATCATCGACAGTTGTCTCTTAATATTGCACGATTGGTCGGGATTCATCAATCTTGACAAAGATGGTATTGAGAAGGAACGAGGGGTTATCAGAGAAGAAATGCGAACTAGAAACCATGCCAGTTTCCGACAGGTAGAACAAATATTACCTCTTATCATGCCCGGAAGCCAATATGCCAAACGCATGCCTATCGGTACAGAGCAGGTGGTCATGAATTTCAAACCGGAAGAATTACGTGCTTATTACCACAAATGGTACAGACCCGATTTACAAGGAATCATTATCATCGGAGATATTGATGTAGACCAAACGGAAAACAAAATCAAACAAATGTTTGCCGACATCCCCAAACCGGTCAATCCTGCCGAACGGATCTATTACCCCGTACCCGATAATGATGCCCCGTTGGTTGGGATTGTGAAAGACAAAGAGTCTACCAGAACCATGGTTCAGATCTATCACAAACACGATCCGCTGTCACCTGAAGAATATGCTTCCATGGTCGGACTGATGATGAACTATGTAAAAACGGTCACTTCGCAAATGTTAAACGAACGTTTCAATGAAATTCTTCAAAAAATAAACCCGCCTTTCATCAGTGCCAGAAGTTATGATGGGGATTTTTTAGTTGCCCAGACAAAAGACGCCTGGCTTTTCTATGCACAGGCAAAAGATGACGGAGTGGAAGAAACTCTTAAAAGCCTTACCCGTGAAGTAGAACGGGCCAAACGTTTCGGCTTCACACCTTCCGAATATGACCGTGCAAAAAAAGAAATACTCAGGTATTTTGAAAATCTATACAATGAAAGGGATAAACGGAAAAACGACAGTTATGCAAGCGAATATGCAGATCATTTTACCTGTGGAGGTTTTATCCCCGGCATTGAATTTGAATATACCAATACTGAAATAATCGCCAATAACATGCCTGTAGAATTTATCAACAGATACTTCTCTGAAATTATCACAGACAAAAACACTGTGATTTCTCTGACTTGTGCAGACAAAGAAGGATTAGTTGTCCCTACGGAAGAACAATTATTATCATGGTATAACGAAGTAAAACAAGAAAATATACAAGCCTACGAAGACAATGTAAGCAATGAACCCTTACTTGCCGGGCTTCCTTCCGGAGGAAAAATCAAATCCGAAAGTAAAGAGCCTCTTTTTGGCACCACTAATTTCGTACTATCAAACGGCGTAAAAGTTGTAATTAAACCTACACAGAATAAAGACGATGAAATTTTAATGAGAGCTACCAGTCCCGGAGGGTCTTCCCTTTTCCCGGAATCTCAGATATCTAACATCAAAGCTTACGAATCTTTCTGTAATGTGGGAGGTTTAGGTGATTTCAACGTCGTGGAACTAAGTAAAATCCTGGCAGGAAAGAAAGTCTCTGTGACTCCCACCATCAGTCTGCGGACAGAAGGTTTTAACGGAAATACGTCTCCGAAAGATTTCGAAACCATGTTACAGCTAATTTACCTGCATTTTACAGCTCCGAGAATAGACGAAGAAGCCTTCCAGTCAAACCTGCAACGGATGAAATCCCGTTTGGAAAGCAGGGAAGCGGATCCTACCGTGTCTCTGGTTGACACCTTATACAAAAGCTTATATCAAAATATAAAAAGAGCAGAAAGAATAAAGCCATCGGATCTGCAGCAAGTTGATTATCAAACGATCATGAATTGGCGGAAAGACCGTTACAAAGATGCCAGTGACTTTACCTTTATCTTTGTGGGAAATATTGATCCGGAAACAAGCA
>JAVBMQ010000167.1:0-7105 GCA_031552335.1 Bacteroidales bacterium
GAATCTATGCGTCGAAAAAAACGCTAATTTTGTTCTTGCCTTTTTTGATAAATCAAAAAAGAAATGACCTTCGGTCTGCCCTTCGGGATTCGGAGGGGTCAGCTTCCGCCGGAATGGGGGTCAGCATCGCCGGAATATGCACATATCACATTCTTATCATAAACTTCCTGATTTACAGGATATTGAGATAATATATTCCATATAAGGGGAATAGTTCGATAAATTTATTTGAGCAATTTCTAATTTTTGTTGTATCTAAGTTAACAGAGGATAACCTTATAGAAGACACTATTTTGGAGAGTAAAAATCATCCAAAGCAAAAACTTATAATAACAAAACGTGGAGTGATGTTTTTAGAGTTACTGAAAAAATAAAAGAGAAATCAGAATATCTAAATTACAACTAAAGAAAATGTTACAATCAATGGATAAGCCGGAAATCATTTCGCTTCTCTTTGATATGTATGATACAAAAAAGGAAATAAAGGAATATCTGGATTACGTTGTGAGTCCGAATGAGAAAGAGCAATTATTTTTCTATTGCCATGCTATTCATTTACTGTTTTTCAAGTATATTTGTCTGTAATTTTATAAAATCAATTCCGATGAAAAGAATTAATGTTATGCTTGTGGCATGCCTGGTAATAGTATTGGGAGCATGCAAAGGGGAAAAAACAGGTAATCATTCAATTGCCAACGAAAAAATGCCAACAGAAACAATCTCTAATCGCAAAGCGCCAGGGGCTCCTCAAACTTCAAGTGAACTAAAGGAAAATTTTATGGGAACTTTTTCCGGAGTACTGCCCTGCGCGGATTGTCCGGGAATATTGACAACATTGACGTTGAACGCCGATGGGACATATTCCCTTGAAACGGTTTATCAGGGCAAAGGTGACGAGAAACCGTTCACCAGACAAGGTAAATGGACTCCTTCGGAAGATCTGGCATTTATTGAATTGGATTATGACAAAAAAGGAGGGTCTGGCTATTACAAACTGATAGATAAAAATACACTGGAGAAATTAGACAGTAATGCCCGGCCTATCACTTCTGAACTGAACTACAAGTTAACAAGGATGTAAAGTCGGCTTTATCGGCTTATTATTGCCTGCACGGGGACGGACAATAAAAAATCCGGATTTTTTTATTCCTGATGCTCCTTTTCTTTCGGACAACATTGTTAGGTTTGCCAGATAGTGGCGCATCGTATCGGCTGCAAATCACTTGTCGTGCATAACGAAATCCTGCTAATTATCCGGTTTGAAATTGAGATAAAAAATTAGTTGTATGTATTCTGATTTGTGGTGTGCAGGTACTATTTTTGATCTGCCACCACAAATTTATTTTTTCTCCCTCAATACATTGGATTAAGATATACTATCCGGAAAAAGGTAGTATATTCAATTGACAATCTAGCCCTATTGGTTTTTGGAATTACAGTTTTCCCATATTTTTTTCATCTCATAAATTTTAAAATAATTCATCGAGATATCTTTATTTGTACAATTTACCGAAATATTTGTCGAAGAAAGATTGTTAAATGGCTGAAAAAAGGTGCCGACAGTCTCTCCTTTATTTAAAAACAGTTCCATAAAACCAATATCAGATAATAACTCAAAATCAACTATGCCATTTTCCGGTATCACATGCGATGCATTAATAACAGTATTCCCCTTAAGTGTTTCAAATAGCTGCGTGTCGGTATCATATTGAAATAATATCTCATTAACTCTTATACTTATCGTTCCCGAGGAACTATTTGTCGTAAATTGTGCTTTTATATGACAGGCCGGAGTGGGGATTATTGTAGAGGCCGGTAATGTATTCAATACCGATTTCTGTGTATGTAAAAGTTTTATCTCCTCAACCGGCAAACTATAAATTGTATAATCGTTGTCTTTTTTTCGTAATGTCAATTCCCGGGGAAAAGTCATCTGATTTCTGAATGGAATGTATCCGAATTGTTCGCCGCTATTTAATATTTGTACATATCTACCATTGGGAGCATTATAGAAGTTATGCGGAACACAACTCATCATCCCCCAATCCAGGTCATTTAAATTCGTGAGCGCTTTGAAATGGGTGCCGTCCCAATCGCCTACTTTATAATAGCCATGTACACCTGAAAATATCCATTTATATTCATTGCTTCCTTCCACTTTCATTTTATAAAAAGCAGGACATTCAAATTCATTTATAAGTTCATAACGGCTAATCTCCGTCCAATGAACCATATCCTGGGATTTAAAAAAGCCATAACTATTTCCTTCTAAATATAATACCATTACCCATTGATTATAATCATCATCCCATAAGACATATGGATCCCGGTTATTAATCGCAACTTCATTGAGAACGGGGTTTTGTTGATATTTTGTCCAGCTAAAGCCACCATCCGTACTGTAAGCCATACTTTGGGTATGGGGCTTTCCTTTTGATAGATCAGAAAATCCACCGGCAGATGTGTAAAATGATACTATTGTTTTGTTGTCATCCTTTTGAAATCCAAGTGTATTCTGCTCATCAATAACCGCACATCCCGCGAAAATAGGGCCTAATGTATCCGGAATGATAGAATTATCCAATTCTTTCCAATGTACCAGATCGTCACTTACAGCATGTCCCCAATGCATATTGGCCCAATCAATACCAAAGGGATTCCGTTGGTATTGCAGATGCCATTTGCCTTTGTAATAAAAGATTCCACACACATCGGTAAGCCAGGCCCGTGCAACAGTATAATGATAATAAGGCCGATAAGGTTCAGTGTAAAAAATGACTTTTTCAGCAGCTTCATCCGATTGATAAATCATATCAATGGTAGAAACGCTTTCCTCTGCTCCATCATGCAGGGGATTGCAGTCAACTTCAATTTCGATTGTTTTTCCGATCCATTTTTCACAATTCAGATGTACCCAATAATCAGGCTTTTGGGAAAGGCGGATATCAATCTCATATATCTTTTCGGTATCCATAAAAAGATTAACTCTTTCTATATCCACATGATATCCTACAGGAAAATTCAGGTATTTGTTTTTAATGTGTATTGATTGTCGTTTAGATACGCTCATCGGATTATCTGAAAGGTAGAAATAATCAGCATCAATAAATCCCCATCCTCCAATAGAATTGTCAACCAGTTTTATTTGTGCAGATTTCCCGTGATACTGAGAAATATCCCAAGCTACCCAAGACAAGTTACGACTTTGATTGCCGCCTGTCTTTAAAACCTCTTGACCTTCTATTAGCAGCGCTACATATACATCCTTAAAACCGCCACCCACTAAGAAATTCAAATAATTACGGTTCAGTGTAAATTCCGGCGAAGTAAGCGTTCCTCTTCCCTGATCTCCATTTACAAAGCTCGAAATCATCCAATGGCCCTCGTAACCCTTATTGCCCAAGGCTTTCAAAATGTTGGCAGGTATGAGATACGGGTATAACCCGAAAGCATCTCCTGTAGCGATCCAGTTTTTATATGTCCCCATTTCAAAATTCTCAATCAGGATGTTCTTAGCAGGTATTATGGGAGGCATTGGAGCAGATTGTACTTCTTTGCTGAAGGAAACAAAAGTCATTGCTACAAAGAGTAGTAAAAACAGATAAAAAATATTTTTTTGCATTTTCTTCATGGTTTCAACATTTAAAACGAATACGACTTATTTTATTGAAAGGAGTGTGACAAATGTAATATGGAAAAAAAAGACAGACTGTAAAATTTGTTTCATTGTAATGTAATTTTGTTACATCACTATATATGGGCGTCTTACCCTAAAAAATAAGGGGATGCTTTGGGCAATGAAAATCCGGTAGTCTTACGATGAGCCCAAATAAATGCTATGTTGCAACAAGGTTTCTATTTTGTGAATATGAATTATTTTTTTTTGTGGATAATCAAATTATAGATGTTTATGGTTTGATAAAAAATATCAATTTTTTTATGGGAAAATCAATGTTTTTCAACAATCCGATATTATAATTTGTTTTATTTAAATACCTGTTTGATATTTTGTGAAGGGAGATTTAATAACAACAAAATTATAAATTCAATATTATGGCAAATACTTCTGTTCTATTCAACAAAGATTATGCAAATAGAAAAATAATTGTTACCAGCCAATTTAATGCAGCTTTAGATGTCATCTGGGATGCGTTTACTAATTCGGCAACATTGGAAAAGTGGCTTGCTCCGGAGCCTTATGTGGCTGTTACCAAAGCGATGGTCTTCAAAGAAGGCGGTTACTGGTTGTATTATATGATATCTCCGGAAGGTCAGAAACACTGGAGTATTTCGATGTATAAGAATATAGGAGTAAATAAAACTTTTGAAGCATCGGATGCTTTTTGTGATGAGAATGGCATTATTGATACAAGTCTTCCGCAACTGGAATGGCATTTTGATTTTTCAGAAGAAGATGGAGTAATTCATGTGGAGACTACAATCAGTCTTGAAAGTGAGGAGATTATGAGACAATTGCTGGAGATGAAATTTGAAGAAGGGTATAGAATGTCGTTAAGACAATTACAAAAATTACTTAACTAAAGGGTGAATTTTGTAAAAAATATGCTGTCAGGTTTTGTTATTGACAGGCATTTTTTTACTTTTGTACCATGTCTGAAAATACATCCCCACTGATCCATTCAAAGCCCCACTATCCCATCCTTGATGGGCTACGTGGAGTTGCAGCCGTAATGGTAGTTTTATTTCATTTGATGGAAGCCCACGCTACCAGTCGTTTTGACCAATTAGTCAATCACGGTTATCTGGCTGTCGATTTTTTCTTCGTCCTTTCCGGGTTCGTCATAGGTTATGCTTATGATGATCGATGGAATAAGATGAGTCTCAAGACTTTTTTTAAGCGGCGTTTGATCCGGCTTCATCCGATGGTGGTGATGGGGATGATTATCGGAGCCATATTTTTTTATACCCAGGACTCTCCCATGTGGCCTGGAATACATGAAGTACCTGTTTGGGCCATGTTGTTGGTCATGCTGATCGGCTTTACATTGATTCCGGTGCCTCCTTCCATGGATATTCGCGGATGGGAAGAAATGCATCCGTTGAACGGACCGGCGTGGAGTTTATTCTTTGAATACATAGCCAATATCTTATATGCACTTTTCGTCCGGAAATTCTCTAAAACATTACTTTCCATATTGGTTTTTATTGCAGCCTGTGCATTGATTCACTTAACTGTATTCGGTTCTAAAGGTGATGTTATAGGAGGATGGGCTATTACTCCGGAACAACTGAAGATCGGGTTTACACGTTTGATGTATCCATTTTTTGCCGGATTATTACTTTCCAGAATAGCTAAACCGGGTCATATTAAAAATGCTTTTATCTGGTGTAGCCTTCTGGTTGTATTTTTCCTGGCTTTTCCCAGGATAGGCGGAAGTGAAAATTTGTGGATGAATGGATTGTATGATTCCCTGGTCATCATATTTATCTTCCCGCTCATCGTATATCTGGGGGCAAGCGGAGGAATTCAGGGATCTTCCGTTTCAAGAGTCAATAACTTTTTGGGAGATATTTCATATCCTTTATATATAACACATTATCCCTTGATTTACACATATACGGCATGGATCAGCAGGACAAAATTACCTGTAACAGAAACGTGGCCAATCGCCTTGGCCTTTTTCCTGGCAAGTATCGCGCTTGCATTCGTTTGCCTGAAACTTTATGATGTGCCTGTTCGTAAGTGGTTGACTAAAAAAATATTGACAAAATAAAGAATGAAACAATTCCGATTATTATCTATCATGGTAGTGTGTTTTTTATGTACTGCCATATCCTATGCACATGATCATAACCACAAACATCCTGCTAATGAAATAGGAATAAGTTATGGCGCTTCCTATTGTCCGGAACATAAAGAGTGGGGTTCCGGATGTCATATCCATTATTTTCATACGCTTCCTTCACATGAAAAATGGTCTTTAGGCGGTGGCTTGGAAACTGTGTGGTCTGATGGCGCCCATTACAATATCAGTGCGGGAGTTAAATATGAAATTATAGAAGATTTGAGCCTCGGAGTTTTGCCTGGTGTTACTTTTTTAAAACACGAAGAAGATAAAACATCTTCGTATAAATCCCAATTCGCCATTCACGGAGAACTTGTGTATGCTTTGTTACAATTGGGAGCATTCCATCTAGGACCAGCCATTGATTATTCATGGACAAAGCATGATGCACACTTTATGTTTGGGGTACATTTTGCGTATGGGTTTAAATAAGAGGACTTAATTCCCAATATTTTATCCTCTACTTTTCAAACTATTCGGATCCGGATTAATCCTTTCTATTGCTTTTTTTACCTCGTCGTCGGTAACATATTTCAGGTGATTATTTTTATGGTTGCTTTTTTCATCCAAAATCATCTTCTTTGTCTCTCCAACAATATTTGTTGTTCGAATTCTTTCAACTTCAGGTTTGTTGTTCATTTCTGCATTCATATTTTAATAATTTATGTTTTTATAATAACAAATGGCTTCGTATTAAGTTTAAGGTTTATCATTTTTTATCAGAACAATATTATCCGGAAAGTGTTATAATAGGAGATATTTTTTTAAAACACATCGCAAAACTTTATTTATGGAGCCAAGAGAAATTGAAAAGATTTTAACGCCACCTTTCACCCGTATGGTGGGTAATGGATTTAAAGTACACAATTTTTTTCCGGGTTTGATGGATTATCATAGGATGAGTCCTTTCTTTCTGCTGGATTATAATGCCAAAATGTTTTTTCCTCCGAGTAATATTCCTTTGGGTGTTGGGGTACATCCTCATCGGGGAATAGAGACGGTAACAGTAGCGTATCACGGAAAGATTGCACATCATGATAGCGCCGGTAACGGAGGTGTAATCGGAGAAGGTGATTTACAATGGATGACAGCCGGAGGTGGAGTATTACATAAAGAGTATCACGAAGATACATTCAATAAAGAGGGCGGTGATTTCCAAATGGCTCAGATTTGGGTAAATCTACCTAAAAAGAACAAGATGACACCTCCTAAATACCAGGCGCTTGTTCATAACGAGATTCCTAAACATCAATTGCCCGGAGATGGAGGAGTCGTTGAAGTTATAGCCGGTGATTATA
>JAVBMQ010000094.1:0-20888 GCA_031552335.1 Bacteroidales bacterium
ATCGTACGCTTTTCATTTTGGAATGATAATCAATTGCACTTGCCAATTGTTTGAATAAGGCGATATTTTTGATATGTCCGGTAGTCTGTAACTGCAATAACAGTTCATTATAATCTTTTTTGTCATCAATATATAAATAAGCTGTTTCTTTGATATTGAAGACAGGTGAGTATATTTTTTTATATAACATTACACTTCCGATCAGCAGAACCATTACAAGGCTTATGATAATTCCCCACCATACTTTTTTGCGGGAAGATTTTTTTGTTTTCATTCCTTAGTTAATAAATTGATTTTCAGATACAGCATACAAAGTTACAACAATTTTTCAAAAATTGTTCTCTAAAACTTTGCTTAGTCCAAAAGATTCTCCTATATTTGCACCGCCATTTACAAAAAATGAGGTCAATTGAACCTGGAGGGATGGGTGAGTGGCTGAAACCAACAGTTTGCTAAACTGTCGTACGGGTAACTGTACCGGGGGTTCGAATCCCCCTCCCTCCGCGGAGAAGTAAAGACAAACCCTACATATTTGATATATGTGGGGTTTTGTCGTTTATAGAGTGGCTATTTCAATCATAAAGAAATAACTGTAGATCCTATTTTTTTACTAATATCTTTTAGTGCATAATTAAGTATATCAATTTCTTCAGGAGAAAAATGAGCCATTTTTCCGTTTACCACGCTTCCGTTTATTTTTTGATATAGCCAATTTCGCGTTTTATGAAAATAATTTTTGGCAATATATGATAATGAAATAATGTTGGATACTTCCATTAGTTGAAGTTTTATTTTCGTGTCTTCTATAAATTCATCAATTTTTTCACCCGATTCGTTTAGCCCTTTTTCGATGAAACTAACAATAATTTTTTGCTCTTCTTCTGAGGTGAATTTTTCAAAAAGAGAGTTCAATTGTTTTTCAAAAGCTTCATTGTTTTTTCCTATAAAGGGTTTGATCTTATTTAATTCTTCTTGTAGGTTCATAATATATTTGTTTATGCTCCCTTTCGGGTTTGTTAGTTACTTTTTCTCTTTTAACTCTGCTTCTAATTTGTATAGTGAATCTAATCTGTCGAGCCATTCGTTTGTTTCCTTTTCAAATTTCAATCCTGTTTTTTTTGATAATAGGGAAATTTGATAAAGGGCGGCTTTTGCTTCCATCCTCATTAAAGGAATTCTTCTTAATAAATCTTTTTCTTGTTCTGTCATTATTTGCTTGTTGTTTTGGTTAATACTGCAAAAATAATAAGCATTTGCTTAATGTGCAAATACTTAAAAAAATATTTTTCATGAAAATGAAAAATTTAACATTTATAAAAAATTTAGTAACTACTTAGACTGGATATAGATGTGGTTATAGAGAAATCAGCGTAGCTTTTGTGTGTAGAGATATGATTTAATTTCTTTATTTCAAATACTCCGAAGGAGATACTCCATATTCATCCTTAAAACATTCACTGAAATATCCCGAACTATTAAACCCTGTCATATATGCAACTTCAGAAACATTATAATCTCCGCTTTGCAGCAACATCAGACCTCTTTTAAGTTTTACTTTACGGATAAATTCATTGGCAGACATTCCTGTCAGCTTTTTTACTTTTCTGTAAAATGTAGAGTGACTCATATTTAATTTCTGTGCAATAAACGGAATATCCAATTTATTCATGTTTGAGTTTTCTTCAATGAATTTTGTTAGAGTTTCAAGAAATTCAGTGTCTAACCTGCTTAATTGCACAGGTTCATGATCTGATATTGGATTTGAATATAGTTGATCTGTCATCGTATAGTCTTTTTCTTTTGACATTCATATTTTATTCCTTGACTTAAAAGTCAAATATAAATTATGTTTTTTGACTTTATTCTAATATTTTTTGACGCGAATTTAAACGAATAAATAACGAATCTTTAAAACGTTTTTATTCTAAATTTGTTCTTATTCGTCTTTAATCTGTTCAAATTCGCGTCAAAAAAAGTCTAGGCAAATAATTTTATTTGATTATATCAATAACAAAACTGTAAGTATAATTTTTTTCTTTGAATCTGTATTTATCCAAAGGTTTTGCTCCCCATGAATTAACGCCGCCAACTCCCCTTTGGAATAGGTCGATACATAACACCGTTTCCCAACGAGGATTAAGGTCTGACCAGTGCTGTTGTTTTTTTGTCCTGCCCGGATCAAGATCTTCCGGTTTGAAATTAGTAGCGCTTACAGATAAGGGTTGTTTTCCTTCGATACGAATACCTCTGCCTTTTTCATTTGTCAGGGAGAGCCATCTTACATCGGTTTTATTTCCGGTTTCCTGTGGACGGTAATAAGCAAACGCCTGATCTTTCACTTTTCCATTCCAGATACCCATGAAAGCATCGACGTTCCGGTCGACATAATTTTCCCACGGGCCACGTCCATACCAAGTAAAATCATCATATCTGCTTGACAACACCATCATCATTCCAAAGCGCATCATTTCAGGAAGATCATCGGAGAGTGCTTTATAATCTGCATTTATAGTCAGGCTACCATTTGTATTAACAGTATAAGTTAATTCGACAACGGCTTCTATTCCACGAGGTTTTGCTTCATAAGTAAGAGATATAGCGCCATTATTTTCCTGTTTGCCTTTATAAGTATAGGCGACATTATCTCCGGCAGCATCCCATAACCTCAAACGAGTCTGTGCATTTTCTCCGAAATCGTTATCTGTAGGAGCTCTCCAGAAATTAAGAGATGGTAATTCATTAAATACTCTTCTACCTTCATTGGTCATATTCAACAGCGGATTGCCATCTTTAGAAGAAAATTCATATGTTAATGAGTCTGATTTGACTATGATTTTATTCTCTTTTTCTTCGGTATTCAGAGTCCCGGAATTAGTTTCCGATTTTGCAAAATAATTATTGGATGCGAAAGAAAGTTCTCCTTTGGCTACTTCAAATCCTTCCGGGATGAATGTATTGGCAACTTTATTATAAGCAAACACCTGTAGGAAATATTCGGTTCCGGGTTTATTTTCTATTGCCGGCAAGTTCAGTTTTATATCTTTTTGTGTATCAGCAGGCACTGTTATATTGAAAGTACCTTCACCTGCATTCTCCCCATTCTTTAACAATATCCATTTGTATGTGAAATTATTGGGGGTGAGGTCGGTAAATTTATAATCATTTATAATGGTAATGATTCCCTTATCCAGATCTTTTGCCCCGAATAATATATTTTGATATACTTTCTTAACAATATGAGTATGAGGTAAATATTGTTGATCCGGAGAAATAATTCCATCCATACAGAAATTATCGCTATTCATTTTATTGTAGCTTCCAAGGTCACCACCATATGCCCAATATTCACGGCCTTGTTCGTCTTTTGCTTTGAACCCGTGGTTATACCATTCCCAGATAAAACCTCCCTGCATATTTTTACTGGATCTCATCAAATCCCAGTAATCCTGGAAATTTCCCATACTATTCCCCATGGCATGTGCATATTCACACATGATATAAGGTCTTCCAAGATCTTTTTGGGCATCCCGCAGCATGTTTTCCCAGGATGGGTACATATGGCATATGATATCTGTATTCCGGTCTTTTTGATAGGCTTGTTCATATTGTACCGGGCGACTCTTATCGCGTTCTTTGATCCAGTCATAAAGATCGAAAAAGGCTTTACCGTTACTGGCTTCATTACCTAAAGACCAGAAAGTAACACAAGCATGGTTTTTGTCCCGTTCAACCAACCGTACCACTCTATCCATGTGAGCAGCATGCCATTCCGGGAAATTAGATACATTATCTTTACCATAGCCTAATCCATGAGACTCAAGATTGGCTTCATCAACGAGGTACATTCCATATTCGTCGCATAATTTATACCAAAGGGGAGGTTGTGGATAGTGAGAGGTACGTACAGCATTGATGTTTAATTCTTTCATCAGTTGCAGGTTTCTCATCATTATTTCTTCCGTAACAACTTGTCCTTTTTCTGTATTGAATTCATGCAGATTTACGCCTTTGATGTATATTTTTTTTCCGTTAACGAATACCTGTCCGTCTTTTATCTCGATTTTTCTGAACCCGATTTTGTGAGAGGTAGCTTCTATTACATTGCCGTTATCATCTTTAAGAGTCAATAACATGGTGTAAAGATTGGGTGTTTCGGCTGTCCATTTAAGAGGTGATGATATTTTTCCGGAAAAAGTAAGATCTAAAATATTTTCAGCAGGTATATTTACTTTTTGAGATTTACTGAATACCTGTTTGCCGGTCTTATCCAATAATGAAACTTCTATAGATTGATTTTGAGGGACAGTATTGTAATTTTTTAATTGAATATCCACATCAAATAAGCCACCTTTGTAATTACTGTCCAGATCAGGATGAGCAAAGAAGTCAAAAATACGGGTTTGGGCAGTACTGTATAAATACACACTCCTGTTAATTCCACCTAAACGCCACATATCCTGGTCTTCCAAATAAGATCCGTCAGTGTATTTATGTACTTCACAGGCCAATGTGTTTTTACCTTTACGGACATATTTTGTAATATCAAATTCCGCCGGGCTTTTTGAGTTTTCGGTATATCCGACTTTCTGTCCGTTTACCCAAACGTACATACCACTGGTTCCTCCTTCGAAATGAATAAAGACGCGGCGATCCTTCCAATCATCTTTGATATTGAACTCACGACGATATGCTCCGACAGGAGAATCATCTTTTTCGACATGCGGAGGTGAAGCCCTGAATCCAAAGCCGGCGCTCACATATACAGGAATTCCATATCCGTTAAATTCCCAGTTGCCGGGAACGGGCATTTCTACCCATTTGGATACATCATAATCTTCTTTGTAAAAATCAACAGGAAACTCAGCTGCCTTTGAAACCCAGTAAAATTTCCATTTTCCATCTAAAGATTGAAAGTAAGGAGATTCGTTTGGTTTATTCATAATTGCCTGCTTTTGATCAGTATACGGCAAAGATGTTGCCCTGGGCGCTTCTTTATTGATAGCAAATACTTCCGGATTTTCCCAGTCGGGAGTACTTTGTGCCATTAAGTTTGCACAAAAAAATACCGATAGAAATAATAATACCTTTTTCATATGTAAAAATTAAAAATTTTTAATGAATAATAATCTTCTGGTTATAACTTTTGTTTCCTGATTGGATATTTACAATATAAATACCTGATTTGAGAGAAGTTGAGAATGATGTTTCGCTTACAGATTCAGTTAGCATGCAACGTCCCGTCATATCATATATGTTCAGGGTTGAGTTTGGAGGAAGTTGTTTTGTAAATAACATTTTATCCGAAGTATATATTTGGATATTATTTGTGATCACATCTTCCAAACCAACCAGAGTTGTTTTACCATAAAGATTGGTGTTATTGAATTTTACCTGATAAGGCCATTGTTCATCATTGGTATCGTTATCATCCCATGGATGTTTCCAGTGAATACTGGGAGCTCCTGTTACTACGAGCCATAACTGTCTGCAATTGGCAGGACATTCAAAATGAATGGTGTCTTGTGGCGTTTTATAGGAAGCGGAACCTATATCACCATAAACGCGGGCTCCGTCACTTAATAAGGCTACAAAACCATAACGCCAGCCGGCATACGAAGCCGATATTTTCCGGAAACCATCAGCTCCTGCTTTTCCTTCAAAGTAAGCTGTTACGGTAGTTGCGGTTTTAGGAGCATTTAGTTTGATGATATTATGTCCATAATTTTCCGGACAAACAGAAGCATCAATCATCCAGTAATTTTCTCCGGCGTCATTCATTTTAGGTTGAGGACGGGAAGTGATGTAATTTGCTCCGTATGAACGAAGAGCAGGGACATCCCAGGTGGCAAAACGGGCAGCGCAATCAAACATTTCATCATTGAACTGAGCCTGGGTTACGGAATTGATTCGTTTGTATGCATCTACCGGGTCTTCAGGACGTTTGGATTCATTCCACAATCGTCCGATGAAATCCATTCCATGGAGATAAGTCCAGTAATCCTGGATAAAAAAGTTATTGTATCTGGGACTTTCATGAAGAATATGTTTATGCACATTACTCAGATAACCGTTATACCATTCATTTGTAAACTGATGAGAAGGCATAATTTTATATGCTTGCCATTGGGCGCATTGTTCCCACCAGCCACATCCTCCGGAGGCATCACTGCCAAAACCATACATCCAACCGTTTTGGTCATTGTTGTCGCAGTGCACTTGATATTGGAAGCAATGCCCTACTTCGTGTGCCAATGTTTGACCATCCCTTGATGGAGCAGCCCATGGTGTTAGCGTTAATAGTCCGATTAAGTTATCTACACCTGAACCGGAAGCTTCCCATTCTGTGGCATAACGAAGACGGATGATCATTTTATAAGTGTCTGTTTTGGAAGAGCCTTTTTTGATAAACTTCAAAGAGTCTGTATAAAATTCAAAAGCTTTTTCTGCTTGTTTTAAAATCCAGTCGACATCTGCCGTAAAACTTCCGCAAACAAGCTTGTTAGGGTTATCTCCATAACCTTTTTCCCAGAATATAATCCAGTTTTTAGATTGTCTGCTGCGTGTATAACTCCATGCATTGTCGGGATTATTAACATCTCCCATCATCCAGGTCGGAATATAAATCTTTTTCCCTACACTGTCAGTGATCTTCTTTAAATCGGAGGAGGCTTTATTGATTTCTGCCAAAGTTAAATCCTGATTTACAACAGATACCTTAGCGGTATCTATTGCATCTTGCAATTTATCTATTTCTGTTTGTTTTTCAAGAAATCCGAAAATAATGAGCGCCGCATCGATTGTTTTTTGCAGGTTATCATACGCTTCTATTGAGGCATAAGCGGCAGTAATAGCGGCATCAATAGCTGTTTTAGCTGCAGATACGTTATCTGATACAAGCGGATTGGCAGTCATTGCCTGTTGTGCTTGTGTGATGCTTACATTCAGGTTGGCAATTACCGAATTGGGTATTTTTTTAGTCAAAAGCTCCTGTGCTTCTGCAATTTTACCATTCAGTGAGTTTGCAAGATCGCTGACATCATATGCACCTACATATTCCAGGCGGAAATTATCAAAAATCGCCCAATAACCGGTTTGCTGGAAATTACTTTTTGCTCCAATAGTAAGTACATCACCTTCGTTTATTAAAATATCAGAAAGCGTTGTTTCATAGTAATCATTACTTACATCTGTAAACATTATTTCGACGCCAGCCATTGAATTCACATAACCGTTTAGTGCTCCGGTCCCGGTATATGTGTGTTTATACAAAGAATTGAAAACAGTATTTATTTCTGAAAAACTGGTGGATTTTGCATAAAAAAGAGCAGAAATCATTTCTGTCTCATTTCTATATGCAGTGCCACTGTCATTGGCTTTCGGACGTTCAAAACCCTGGACTTTCATTACATATTTACCAGCAGGGAGTCCGCTGATTTCCTGGTAGAGATCGAATGTTTTCTGACGAAATTCTATGGAATGGTAATTAGCAGTACCACTAGTGCCTGTCCAGCCAGTAGCATTGTTATTATCAAATCCTTGATTGACAATATAATATGTCATATCTAAAGGATTTTCCGGAGATGCATTGATAATTTTATAAGTGGTAATTGATTTTTTTAGATTGTTGATTGCCTGCAACACTTTAGCTGCGGAGTCACTTGTAAGGAATCCCTGGGCCGTTGTGATCGCAACTTGCAATTCAGTTGCACCAACAGCTTGGGATTTATAAAGAGACTGAGCTTCGCTTATAACTTCCTCCAAACCGGCAATATCAATAATTTCAACTACTTCATGAAGTGAAAAATCGTCAAACCCCAGTCGATTATTTAGCCAACGAAAACGAGCTACGATATAAGTATAAGGTTTTGAGTTGGTAAAAACGGTTTCATTGACGGTCCACGTTTTATCCGTGTTCACCTTGCCTGCATTAAGTAACATGAAAGGTTCTGCAGCACTGGTTTTACTATTCGTCAACGACACTTTCAACCATTCTTCAGAACCAGTAGCAGTTGTAGTACCGCTTTGATATTTTACCTGATAAGAAAAATAATAGGTTTTTCCCGCTTGGATATTCCATCCGGTTCCGATAGAACCTGCAGCACTGGAAGTTTCGTTTTTGGTCCCGACTAAGTATTTGGAATTGTCAACTCCGCCAGTCGCAACCAAAGTAAAGTTGGTGGAAGTAAGTTGCGCAGCTGAAATGGTAGCATCCGTCCAACCGGTAAAGCCATCTTCAAATCCCGGATTAGAAATAAGATTCTCTTCCAATACTTTGAATTTTGAACCATTCACAGAAATAGTATCTCCCGTCTGATGTTTGGCATAAACTGGAAATACATTATTTAATAACAATAATGCAAGAAAAAGTTGTAATGATTTTTTCATTTCTTTATTTTGAAAATAGTAAACAGAACTTATTAAAATTTAATATCAAACAAACGCAAAATTAATAAATAAATATCAATCGGAATCATATTATTATCTAAAAGATGCAATAATAATCTATTCTCAAAAAACTTAATCAAGTACCTTTAAACATTTCACAAAACAAAGATGATAATTTTTGGATATTAACCAGGTCTGGAGGCATTGATCATATTCATTCAATAACAGAATCTCACAACCCTTTAATCCTGCATATCTTAGCAAAATTTAACCATCCATTTTTTTTTCCGAATTGTTTTATAGTGTAGAGAGTACATCAGCGATCTTTTAGATATTTTAAACCAAAGAGTAATATGAAAAAAATGGACGCCAAAATCAAGACGAAAATACTGCTTTCCTTGTTTGTTCTTTTTTGCCTAAACCTGAATCAGATATTTTGTCAGGATCAAAAAAGCGAGAGTGATACAATCGTCACTAATGTGGTTAAAGATGCATCACCCAAAAATGTGATGCTTAATGCAGCGGACAATACCGGTCCTCGTAATGTAAACATCGGTTTGCCTCCCAGTGTAGGAGGCACTACTATTTTGGAAAATGGTCTTCCTGTTGTATATTATTTTTGGCCGGAATTTCCGGTGAAAGCCTGGAGGCAAGATGCCAGTCTTAATAAACTTGGAGTGTTAAAATTAGGAGAAACAGCAATTTATATCGGAGATGTAGGATATGCTGTAGATAGTTATACGAATCTGGGTACGGATACATTCCAACTAAACGGTTCTATCGCATCCAACAGTTATTGGCAATTCAAAGGTGATATAGATATTTCCGGACCTATTGCACGTGATTGGTATTACACTGTCAGTGCTTATGTAAATCTTGATCCGGGAACTTTCAAAATGGGTTTTAATAAATATTTTGACAATACACAGATGTATAAGGCAGGTATCAATAAGAAATATGATAACGGAAAAGGAGAAATGGCTCTGACATACAAATATGTGAATACCAGAGGAATGGCCGGAATTTCATATAGCCCTTTCATATACAATGGAGATGGTAGTGTGTCTGAAATAAGCGGTTTTAAAATCGGGAGGGATTCTTATTTTGAACGGAGTGGAAAATTACATGTCGAAAAGGTTTTGACCGGAGAATATCAGGAAGATGATGTTATTAATGATTATCTTACTTATTCACATACTATAGATTTAACAGGTAAGAATAAATTCAATAATGGTATGAACTTAGAGTATATTCTCAGGTATCATACATCACGTGCTTCTTCTTATTTGCCTGCTCCTATCGGAGTCAGTGTTGTTAATTCTACTCAAAGTCGCTATACTTACTTAGATGATGGAAGCGCTTATTCCGGACAACAGGTACAAACGATTATGGCGCTTGCGTCTTCGCAAATACCAATCCATAGTATCACCAGTCGCATTCAATTGAGTGGTGTGTCGGAAAACAAGAAACACTCCTGGAAAGTTGGATTTAATGAATGGCATTATTACATTGATAAATTCAACACATCTTCCTCTGTGTACTATCATGAGATTGCTCCTCAACCCCGTAAACTGGCGCTTGAAACTTTGAATCAGGATGGAACTTGGACGAAGGTTACCGATGATTACGGAATCTCAGCATACAATACAGGAATGGAATATCATGACGGAAATGAAAATCGCCTGGCTGTCTTTGCTTCTGATGATTGGAAAGTATCTGAAGTGTTGACTTTGGGATTGGGCGCCCGGTTGGAATATCAACGTTTGAACGGCGATCATTACCCATATGAGCGTACTCCAAACGATTATATTACCGAACCATTGGCATATTTTGTTGATAATTGGTTTAATAAGGCTTTTACAGCTAATGCATTATATAAAGTAACTTCAAAATTCGGCGTGTTGGGAGAAGCCGGTTATAATCAAATCGGAGGACATCTTGAAAATTATTCGGGTGATGAAGATGATCCTTTGAAACAATCTACTATTCCCAGTGGAAGCATTGGCGTGTTTTATAATCATCCACTTATGAATGTAGTTTCACAAGCTACTTATATCCAGCAAAGTAACTATAGAACCAGATTGACTTTATCTGATCCTTCAGGACAAGTGCTTACGCCGGAAAGGGTAACTGCTGTTTACAAAATTCAAACATGGGGATGGACAACCGATGTTTTGGCAACTCCTTTTAAAAATTTTGATTTTCACTTCTTATTTACTTTACAAAAGCCTCAATATCAGAATTACAATTTTCAGGCATTTGGTGTCGATTATAGTTATGACGGAAAAGTTGTACAGGGAATCTCTCAGGTTTTGGTAGAGATTGACCCAAGCTATACCTTTTGGAATCAAAAGATGAGGGCATGGCTGAGTGCACGCTATTTTAGTAAACAATATGCCAATCAACCCAATACTTTATATTTTAACGGACATTGGGAAACATTTGCCGGTTTAAACTATACGGCTAATAAGAATCTGGAATTTTGGGTTGATTTTGTCAATCTGCTAGGTCAACGGGGAGCGCAGGGGTCAATGACTGGTGGCGAATTAATTGAAGATGCGTCTGTTTTTAACGGTCAGATCGTAACAGGTACTTATATTCGTCCGTTTACATGTGAATTTGGTCTGAAATATAAATTTTAATCACAAAAATATAAAACTTATGAAACAAATCGCTTTTTCCCTGCTGGGAGTTGTTTTGTTCTTTTCCTGTCAGACTGAAAAAAAAGATAAGGACAATGTCTTTATTACTGTTGCCAACCCCAAAGGTCCAACATTAGGTTATTCCCCTGAATCTGGAGTGAAAATACTCGAAGTAGACGGGGTGAAATTCAAAGATCTCAACAAAAATGGGAAATTAGATGTCTACGAGGATTGGAGATTTTCAGCTGACGAAAGAGCGGAAGATCTGGCTTCAAAAATGTCGATCGATCAAATAGCCGGCTTAATGCTTTATAGTTTGCACCAAGCTATTCCTGCTCCGGCAGAAGGATTTATGGCCGGACATTATAATGGTAAACCATTCAAAGAAAGTGGAGCACAAGCATGGGATCTGACAGATGAGCAAAAATCTTTTCTGACAGATGAAAATCTTCGTCATTTTCTTATTACTACAGTAGAATCGCCGGAAGTTGCTGCGAAATGGAGTAACAACGTACAGGCATTCGCAGAAGGACTGAAATTAGGTATTCCTAATAATACCGCTTCTGATCCGCGGAATACTGTACAATCAGCCAATAAAAAGACTGAATTTAATGCAGGAGCAGGAGGGGAGATATCCCTTTGGCCGGATGGCCTGGCAATGGCCGCTACATTTGATCCGGAGCTTGCCAAAGAATTTGGCAATACTGCATCACAGGAGTACAGAGCCTTGGGTATTACTACGACCCTTTCTCCACAGATTGATTTAGGTTCCGAACCTCGTTGGTACCGTATTTCCGGCACTTTTGGCGAATCTTGCGAATTATCTGCAGATATGGCAAGAGGGTATATTGATGGTTTCCAGACATCATCCGGAAAAGATGAAATTAAAGATGGCTGGGGATTAAAAAGTGTAAATACCATGGCAAAACACTGGCCAAGCGGTGGCGCTGAGGAGGGAGGACGGGATGCACATTTTGCTTATGGTAAATTTGCGGTATATCCGGGCAAAAATTTCAGGCAACATCCATACTCATTCACAGATGGTGCCTTTAAATTGAATGGAGGAACAAAGTCTGTATCTTCTATTATGCCTTATTATACAATTACCTTTGAACAGGATACTGTATATAAAGAAAATGTGGGTAATGGGTATAGTCAATTTATGATTACCAACTTATTGAGAGGTACTTTTGGTTTTGATGGTGTAGTGTGTACCGATTGGGGTATTACCTGGGATGAAGGAAAAACGCCGGATGAGTTTAACGGAAAACCCTGGGGCATGGAAGCAAAAACAGTTGAAGAAAGGCATTATAGGGTAATTATGGCTGGGGTTGACCAGTTTGGCGGCAATAATTATAAAGCGCCGGTTCTTACTGCTTACCAAATGGGAGTTAAGGAACATGGAGAAGAGTATATGCAACAACGTTTCAGGGAATCGGCAATACGCATCTTAAAAAATATGTTCCGGATAGGTTTATTTGAAAATCCATATCTGGATCCGGAGACTACAAAAAAAATCGTAGGAAATCCAGATTTTATGCAAAAAGGGTATGAAGCACAGGTGAAATCTGTAATCCTGTTGAAAAATAAAAAAAATGTGATGCCGGTAGATAAAAAACAAATAGTTTATGTGCCCAAAATCTTATTCCCGTCAATAAAAGACTGGTGGGGTAATGCTACTCCGGAAAAAGTAGATCATCCGGTCAATATGGATATTATCAAAGGATACTATATTGTAACGGATGATCCTGCAGAAGCTGATTTTTCTATCGTTTTTGTGAACAGTCCAAATAGCGATGGAGGTGGCTATAGTAGCGCCGATAGGAAAGCCGGAGGTAATGGTTATATCCCCATTTCTTTGCAATATGGAGCATATACGGCAGATAAGGCGCGGGAGCATAGTATTGCAGCCGGTGATCCGGTAATTGATCCGACGATAACTAACCGTTCTTATAAGGGAAAATCAGTTACAGTGGCCAATACTAAAGATTTGAATACAATACTGGATACAAAGAAGGCCATGGGAGATAAACCTGTTATTGTAGTTGTCAATGCTGATCGTCCTTTGGTTCTGAAAGAATTTGAAAACCAAATCGACGGATTAATCATTCGTTTTGGTATCTCTGAACAGGCAGTGATGGATATCATTTCCGGAACCGCAGAACCATCCGGTTTATTACCTGTCAGGATGCCTGCTGATATGGAAACCGTTGAAACCCAGGATGAAGATGTTCCCTTTGATATGATCCCCTATGTAGATTCAGAAAAAAATACTTATGATTTTGCTTTCGGATTGAATTGGAGCGGGGTGATCAGGGATGCAAGAACAGAGAAATATGGGAGGAGGAATTGAAAATTACGAATTACGAATTAGGAATTACGAATTGTATTTGATCGTTAGCCTATTCGTAATTCGTAATTCGTAATTCGTAATTTCCCCAAACTTATTGTTTTGTGAATTTATAAACCGCAAATGTATTCGCTCCCAATTCTGTATTCAGAGTATTTCCATTGATGGAAATAGCAGATTCTTTTGGAGTGATGGCAAAGGGTTGTTCTATTGTGTTTTCCAAATCGGGATTAGTTGATTGCAATTGGATACAACGTCCGTTGGAAAGCACTTCTTTTTTACCTAATCCGTCGAATTGAAGAGAAAGGGATTGTGCTTTATTGGAAGTATTAGCCACCTTTACAATCACTTCTTTCTGGTTCTTATCCCACACAGCGCTGGCAAACAGACCGTTTTGCCCTTCTGCTCCGGTTATGGCTTTACCTCCCATGGTTAAAGGAAGTACATTGGTTCCTTTGTTCATGGCATACAATTGTTGTACATAATAGCTTACTGTTTTTACACAATTCAGGTTGTCAAACCAAATCATATCCGGACGCCATTGCCATCCTTCCACATGGGCAAATAAGGGGGCGTAAGTAGCCATTTGTACGATATCAGCATTGCGTTCCAGTCCGGTCATAAATGCAGCTTCAAGTAATGCTGTATAGAAATGATTCCATTTCTTACCTTTTCCGTGACAGGCATATTCTCCGGCAAAAACTTTCGGACCTTTGCGGTCGTAGTTGTCATAACGCGCTCCCTGGCTGAGGAACCAGTTTTCGTTGCGATAGAAATGTTCATCTACCAGATCCACTTTTAATTTTTTCATTTCCGGCCACAGGTATTCAAATTGTTTCCCTTCAGAATCAGGTCCGGAGCTACCGATAATTTTAATGCTTGGATAAGCTTTACGGATGGCTTTGACAAACGGTTCGAGGTGTTCCGGATATTCAGGCCCCCATTGTTCATTTCCAATACCGATAAATTTCAGGTTGAAAGGAGCGGGGTGACCCATATCAGCGCGAACTTTTCCCCAGGTTGAATTGACATCTCCATTAGCAAACTCAATCAAATCAAGGGCATCCTGGATATAACAATCTAATTTACTGCCTACTTCCACATGAGCCGCAGGGTCATTGTTTTGGAACTGACATGCCAATCCGCAACTCAAAACGGGCAATGGTTCTGCACCGATTTCTTCGGAAAGCTGGAAGAATTCAAAGAATCCCAATCCATAACTCTGATAATAATCAGGATAAAAACGATGTTGGAAAGTATAGTGCCAACGATTTTCGTTCAACGGGCGATTTTCTACCGGACCCACAGTCTTTTTCCAGTCATAACGCGTATCCAGATCAGTCCCTTCAACAATGCAACCTCCGGGGAAACGGAATACTCCCGGATGAATATCTGCCAAAGCTTGTGCTAAATCTTTTCTCAGACCATTTTCATGACCTTTCCAGGTATCTACCGGGAATAAAGAAATATGTTCCAGGTCGATAGTCCCTTTAGATGCCAGAAAAATACGAAGAGCAGCTTTCGGCTCAGTTTTTCCTGCTTTCAGGGTGAGTTGATATTTCTTCCATTCTTTAGAATCAATAGTTAAATCTTTTCCGCCCAGCGAATGACTTTCTCCGTTTGAATTCGTTTTTACCAATTCAACCCGTATTTTTTCACCATTACCACCTTCCGGTAAACGGGCCCATACGGAAAAACGGTATTCTGCATCTTGTGTGACACCGATACCAAAGAAACCTTCATTTTCCAATCCGGTACGTTTGTGATCATGTCCGGGATAAGATAAACGCACATAATGCGGATTCCGTTCGAAAGGTCCGCCATTTTGTAAAGAAACTTTTCCGAATGTTTTCCAACCCATCAGGTTCTGAGGAAATTCAAATGAACGGTTTTTAATTAATTCGGCATACAAACCACCATCGGCTCCATAGTTGATATCCTCAAAAAAGAGTCCGTACATGGTTGGCTGGATTTCAGCTCCTGCCTTTTTTGTGTTGATTACCAGTTCATTGGTTTGCCCATTAATAGCCAGCGCTGCCGACAAGGCCAGTGTCGCTAATAAATTGTTACGTAATTTCATGATTATTATATTTGTAATTTTGAATTCTAAATTTTGAATTAAAAATTGATTTACAAAAAAATAATAATTCAAAATTCAAAATTTAGAATTCAAAATTTATTTAACTCTCTTCCCCCAAACCGATCTTCCCCGGCTATCCAATCCTGTAAATAATACAGTTTCCGTTTCATTTTCCCAGTCGTGTCCGGCAAATATGATCAGGTTTTTGATTTTTTCTCCGTTGAGGGTTAGGTTTAACAATTGTTTGCTTTCTGAAAATTTCCATTTACTGTTCTTTTCATTGGTATTTCCTTTGTTTGCGAAGGTTAAATGAGAAGAAAGATTCCATTCTTCTTTTTTCAGTTCTCCTTCTCCCCAAAGAATCTGTCCGGCTTCCAATTGTCGTTCATATTGAGGTTCAAAGATGCGAATTATTTCCCATTCACCAATGAGATCAGCGGTTTTAAATTTTACAGATGGAGTTCCGGTATAGCGTTCCGGAGACACAACAGGCCATCCGTCAGGGGTAAAGAATACTTGCCTGACATGTAAAACCATTAACTGGTTTTGAGGGGAAAGTCTTCCCTGGTGAACCATGAAATAATTTCCATTTTCATCATTTACTATCCCACAATGAGCAGTTCCCGCCCATCCCGGATGGTTGTTGAAACGATAAGGAGCTGTCAGTATAGGGAAATTATTGATGGTATCTTTCAGGTCTTTTCCGAAAAAATCTTTGAAATCTTTTTCCGGAAGCTCAGAACGTCCCGCACGTACATTATATGTAGTCATTAACGGATCATAGGACACAAAAAGGAAATATTTTTTCAATCCGGGGTGGTAGATGATTTCCGGAGCTTCCAGATTGTCTTTTTTGTAATTAGCCCGGCGGGCAGTCAGATGACCTTTATCATCTGTTTGGATTGGAAGTCCGGTTGCCGGATCCAGTTCTACACAGTATAAACCGCCGAAATAAGATCCATAATGCATCCACCATTTCCCGGTTCCGGGTTCTACGATGATGCTGGGATCTATTGCATTCATGGCGCTTTCATTATCTGTTTTTACCACACAACCTTTCAGTTCCCAGGGGCCTTCAGGACTATTTGATTCTGCCATTCCGATATAAGAAGTTTTTCGTCCGAAGGCAGATACACAATAATAGAGTCTGAAAACATCTTTGTATGGAACCGGATAAGGAGCCCATATATTACTTGCTCCTTTTCCGTTGGTATGAGCATGTACCCACTCAACCGCTTCTTGCGGAATTTCCCGGAAGGCCCATCCGATAAACTCCCAATTTACTAAGTCTTTGGAACGGCGCATTTGTATAAACCCTAACGGCACATCTTTCTCTCTGGCTTCTCTCTTGTTTTCGCCAAAGATGGCATCAGTGGAATACATATAATAATATTCCCCGATTTTTTTGCAGGCCGGGTCATGTACATTATATGTTCCCCACTGCAGGTAATTTTCCATTTTAGACAGGGGGCGATAATTGTCTTCCCAGGGGTTAGGAGAAGATGTAGGTACAAATATCTCCGGGTTTTTACATGTAGCTGGCAGGCAAAAGGATAAAATAATAACAGACAAAATGATGTTTTTCATGATAGAAAATTTAATTGTTGCAAAAATACCCTTTCCAGAAACCCTGTAGGTGGATATTTTACCACAAATGGTGGACAATTGACCAAATGGAATAATATGGCATTTTTTTGTTTTTGAAATTTGGAAGTTTGATATATCTTTGCAAATGATCAATGTGATGAAACCATGAAAAATGCTATAACATACCTCATTGTTATATTGCTTTGTTTGGCAGGAAACCTTTCTCCTGTTTATGCACAAGAGTTGTACGCCGATCATTACAACTTTACCTGTGTAACTATGAACAATGGCCTGCAAAATAATTTCATCGAAGATTTATATAAAGATAGTTGGGGTTTCCTTTGGATAGCTTCATCCGGAGGAGGATTATCCCGTTATGACGGCTATGATTTTGTTTACTATTCTACCAATACTCCCGGATGCAAATTGAAAAGTAATTTTACCCGTAGTATTTATGAGGATTCTTTCGGGAGACTGTGGATAACCTCTGAAAGTGGTACGGATATTTTTGACTTGTCTACTCATCGAATGGTAATTCCTCCCGATCCGACCGGGAAATTAGCCGGCTTGCTCAATCTTTCCGCCCTTCGGGTAATACGGGATACCAAAGGGGGGATCTGGATTTTCTGTCAACCAACCATTTATCATATTGAATTAAATAAAGAGGGTCATGTTGCAAAAATCCGGAAGCTTCCACAGCCAATCACAACAGGTCCAGATATAGCAATGGCCGATATTGATGAAGATGGATTTATCTGGGTAGGGATCGGTAATGAGATTTGTAAACTTACTTTTAATGGAGATGATGCTTTGAAGGCCGATCCGCTTTCTTCATCCCTGACTTTTGAAGCAGGAACTTATTTTTCTTCCTTTCTTTCCAAAGAAAATGAAATATGGATTGCAACTGACAGGGGCTTATATCGTTATAACCGGAATGGAAAAGCTCTCAGACGTTATCAGCATCAGCCTGGAAACGATCGTTCGCTTTCTCAGAATTACCTGACAGATCTGGCGGTAAACTCAGATAAACAGTTGATTATTGCTACTTTGAAAGGTGCTAATGTATATAACCCTATGACTGATGATTTTGAACGTATTTCTTATGATCAGACAGGAAAAGGAAAAAGTTTAAACAGTGATTTTATCAATTGCCTTTTGACGGACGGAGAACATATCTGGCTGGGAACAGAAACCGGAGGTTTAAATAAGATGGAACCCTGGCGATTAGTACTTCGCAACCATACTTACAATAAAGATAACCCGTATAGTCTTTCGTGTAATCCTGTAAATGCCATTTATGAAGATGTGAATGGTAATCTTTGGGTAGGTACAGTGGAAGGCGGACTGAACCGTAAAGAAAAAAATAAGGAAATATTTACCCATTATACTACCAATTCTTCTGTGGGCTTAAGTCATAATTCGGTCAGCGCTTTAACTGCAGATAATCAAAATCGTTTGTGGGTAGGTACCTGGGGTGGAGGAGTGAATTTAATGGAATTAAAATCTCCTCATCGTGTGGTTAAACGGATTTCTTCACAAACAGTCAAATTTCCTGTCGATTTTGTCGGAACATTGACTTATGATTCTATTAATGAAGGAATGTGGATCGGAGCCAATCAAGGCATTTATTTTTATGATTTGCAGTCTGATCGTTTAACTCCTCTCTTGGGAGGTAATGTTTCCGACAGACTTTTAGGATGTATCGGTTCTATTATTGATAAAGATGGTCAACTGTGGATTGGGGTGATGGACGGAGTGTATGTCGTCGACCTTCATTCCCGGTCGGAAGATAAGACCACATTCAAATACAGGCATTTGCGATATAAACTTGATCAACCGGAATCAGGGATCATAGAAAAAATCACTTGTTTTTGCTCTGCATCCGATGGAACGGTTTGGTTGGGCAGTAATGGTTATGGTATTTATAATTATAAAAGAGGAAAGGATGGAAAAGAAGAATTCATAGCTTATACTACAGAAGACGGACTTGCTAATAACAATGTAAGGGGTATTCTGGAAGACAAAAAAGGTGTTTTATGGATTAGTACTAACTACGGATTATCATGTTATACGCCATCAGACAATCATTTCTCTAATTATACTGACGAAGATGGTTTGCTTGATAATCAGTTTTACTGGAATGCTTTTTGTAGTTCAAATACCGGAATGCTATTTTTTGGTGCAGTGAATGGATTGACGGCTATAGAAGGCAGGCGGGAAAGGATAGGAAAGCTTCCCGCTATGGTACGTCTTACACAATTGAGAGTTGAAAATAAAGCGATAACACCCGGAGGAAAATATATTATAGAAGATATTGCTACTTGTCGTACCCTTCGTTTACATGAACGGGATAAATCATTTTCCATAGAATTTTCAGCATTGAATTTCAATTCCCGGACAACAGCAGTGTATAGTTATCGTTTGGTGGGTTTTGATAATGATTGGGTAAATGTACCTTCTTCAAGAAGATTTGCTTCTTATACCAATTTACCCCAGGGAACTTATACATTCCAGGTGAAATATATTGCAGATGGCATCACCCGGGAAGAACCGGTTACAGAATTACAAATCATAGTGAAACCTTATTTTTATAAGACAATTTGGTTTGTTTTGTTGATGATAATTATTTTATCTTTGTTTGCCTGGCAGTTGTATCAATGGCGTGTCCATTCGTTGAAACGTCAAAAAATTGTTCTGCACCAAACTGTACAGGAACGTACCCGGGAATTACTGGAACAAAAACAATTGCTGGAAAATCAAACGGAAGAACTTTCCCGTCAGAATACCATGCTGATACGACAAAATGAAAAAATTACCCGTCAGAAAGAGCAACTAGTACAACTTTCATCTAAAGTACAGGATGCTACTATTGATAAACTTTCATTTTTTACTAATATTACACATGAGTTCCGTACTCCGATTACATTAATTATCGGGCCTATTGAACGGGCTTTGAAGTTGAGTCAAAATCCGCAGGTTATAGAACAGTTGCATTTTGTGGAACGCAATTCCAAATATTTACTTTCATTGGTTAATCAACTGATGGATTTCCGGAAAGTTGAGTCCGGAAAAATGGATATTGTGAAAACCCGGGGTAATTTCCTTACTTTTATAAATTCGTTGCTCACTCCATTTGATGTTTTTGCCGGAGAACGGGATATCACTATCAAACGGTTTTACCGTTTGGATTCTCCTATTATTATGTTTGATGAGGATGCTATGCGTAAAGTCATTAACAATCTGTTAAGTAATGCTGTCAAATTTACTCCGAATGGAGGAAAAATAGCCATTTTTGTAACGGCTGTTCATCATCCGGAGAAAGAAAAAGAAGAACTGTATATTTGTGTGCGGGATTCAGGACACGGGATCGAAGAAGAAGATATTCCCCGGGTTTTCAATCGTTTTTACCAATCACATCATCAGGTGAAATATCCTGTATACGGACAAACGGGTACTGGTATTGGTTTATATTTATGTAGAAGAATTGTACAAATGCATGGAGGAAAAATTTATGCACAAAACAATCAGGGTACAGGTTGCTCTTTCCGTATCTGCATGCCTTTGCAACGGGTAGAAGAATCTAACGGGAAAGATTTGTTGGAGATCTCTCAACAGCTGACAAACTCTTCCGGTATGGAAAATTCAAATGAAATGATTCCTTCTGTTTCTGATAAATTTACCATATTGGTTGTGGAAGATAATGCTGACATGCGTGGATATATCCGCTCTATCCTTTGCCAACAATACCATGTCATAGAGGCTGCAGATGGAGCGGAAGCTCTTTCCCTGTTGAATACCAATCCTGTTGATTTTGTTGTCAGTGACCTGATGATGCCTGTAATGG
>JAVBMQ010000176.1:0-23237 GCA_031552335.1 Bacteroidales bacterium
ATTTATGGAAATATGTCAAAGATCTCTATCTTAATTTGAAGGCCTTCGTTCCCGAAAGCGGATGCAAAGGTACAGCTTTTTTTTAATCCGCAAAATGTTTTGCAAATTATTTTCTAAAGAATTTTTGAACTTATTCGACAAAATGTTGTTGGACAGGTTTATAGATGTAAAAAAAAATTACAACAAAAATCGTTTCATTTCTCTCCTCCTTTATAATACTTGATTTTTTGGACAAGACACTCGGTTAAACTTTTTCAAAAAATGTAAGACTAATACCATTAGTAATGGTTATCTTTGCACTTCTTCTGTTGCTATTTTAATAGTATATATAAATGTAATACAAGAAAAAAAGTCAACATAAATTTCAAATAGTTTTATTCTATAATATTTTTGATACGAATTTGAACAAATTAAAATGAATGGAAACAGATTTGAAATAAAAATATTTTAAAACTCGTCATTATTCGTTTTTATTCGTTCAAATTCGTGTTCCAAAAGAAAGTCGAAAAAATTTTAATATAATGGAAAATAAAAATATCCCCTCAAGAAACGATCTTCAATCCAAGTGGAATGCCTTGCAACAAAAAATGCAGGAAAACAATATACCTGCCTGTCTGATTAGCTCTAATGTAAATTTATATTATTTGACCGGTACAATTTTCGGAGGATACTTTTATTGTACACAATCCGGAGATCCTATTTGTTTTATCAAAAGAAATTCTCCTGTAAGGAAAGATATTCCTTGCATCTCTATAAGAAAGCCGGAAGATATTCCCTCTATATTAAAGGAAAAAGGATACGAAATACCAATCCGGTTAATGTTAGAAGGAGATCAGTTGTCCTATAATGAATTTATCCGGCTACAAACGGTTTTCGGTTCTACGGAAATAACAGCCAATGCAACCTCCATCCTGCGCGATTTACGTAAAATCAAAACAGCATGGGAAATCGATCAATTTCGTTACTCTGCCAAAAGACACATAGAAGTATATGGATTGATTCCTTCTTGCTATCAATCTGGCATTTCCGATATTGAGTTTCAAGCCAATATTGAAAGATTGGCCCGCATACACGGTTCCATTGGTATTTTCAGAGGGTTTGGTCCTAACATGGAAATCCACATGGGAAGTGTTCTTTCCGGAGATAATGCAGAAGCCCCTTCTCCCTATGATTTTGCTTTGGGAGGAGAAGGTTTGCATCCGGCCGCTCCCATCGGGGCAAATGGAACCATCTTGAAACAGGGAACTTCTGTGATGGTTGATATTGCTGGAAATTACACAGCTTATATCACTGACATGACCCGTACGTACTCCATAGGAAAGTTGCCGGAACAGGCATATTACGCGCACAAGATATCCGGAATAATACAAGATGAAATAATAAAAATCAGCAAACCGGGTATTTCTTGCGCTGATTTGTATAACTTAGCTCTGCAAATAGTAGCCGATGCAAAATTAAGTGAGTATTTCATGGGAACCAAACTCCAGGCCAAATTTATCGGGCATGGTGTAGGAATTGAAATCAATGAGCTTCCTGTACTGACAGTTCGCTCCAAAGATATTTTACAGGAAAATATGACTTTTGCGATAGAACCTAAGTTTGTATTACCGGAAATAGGAGCTGTGGGAAATGAAAATACATTTCTGGTAACATCCGACGGACTGGAACAATTAACTTTATTCCCGGAAGACATCATCGAACTAAACTAATTAAACAGACTTTATTTAAATAATATCCAATGAAAACACTAAAGATTTTACTTGTCTTATTAATCATAGGTATATCATCGGAAAGCTATGCCCGTTCTCCAGAAGAGAAAACAGGTTCTTTGTTATGGAAAATATCCGGAAAAGACCTGAATAAACCATCTTATATCCTCGGGACTTACCACCTGATGTCATATAAAATGCTGGATAGTATTCCTGGAGCAAATGAGGCATTAAACAGTTGTGAACAGGTGGTAGGAGAAGTAGATATGAATAATATGGACGGAATAATAACTGCTACACAATCTGCCGGGACCATGCCATCAGATACCACTTATCAAATGCTATATACTCCGGAAGATTATCAATTTGTGGACAAACAAGTAATGGAGTTAATGGGTGCCGGTCTGGATCAATTAAAAACAATAAAACCTGTTATGATAGATATGGTTATAGCTGTTATGATTGCCCAAAAATATATCCCTGATTATGATCCGACCGATTCACTTCTGGATCTTTATATCCAGGAAGAAGCCCAAAAAGCAAACAAAGTGATTATTGGGCTGGAAAGTGAGAAAGAACAACTCAACATTTTGTTTTCAAAATCACTACAGAGGCAAGCTGATTTATTGTTATGCAATTTACAAAACATCCAGGAGACAACAAAAACCTCCCGCCAAGTGATCGAAGATTATTTGTCTGCCGATTTAACCGGGTTAAATAATTCATTCGAAGATAAAAGTGCGCCATGTCAGGGAACTAAAGAAGAAGATGACGCTTTACTCTCTGATAGAAACAACAATTGGATCAGACAATTACCTGAAATCATGAAAAATAAATCCAGCCTTATTGCTGTGGGATGCCTGCATCTGGTAGGAGAATCCGGATTATTGAATCAACTGGAAAAAGCAGGATATACAGTAGAAGCAGTGAAAAAGTAAAAGAATTCCATTTTTTTTCAGTACTTTTGCACCACAAAAATTAAAACAATGAGCGATCAAAGATATAATTTACGAGGTGTTTCTGCGTCAAAAGAAGACGTACACAACGCTATTAAAAATATTAACAAGGGTATTTTCCCCCAGGCTTTCTGCAAAATCATACCGGATATACTGGGAGGAGATGATGCTTATTGTAATATTATGCATGCAGATGGAGCTGGGACTAAATCTTCTCTGGCATATATGTACTGGAAAGAAACCGGCGATCTTTCCGTATGGAAAGGGATTGCTCAGGATGCCCTGATCATGAATATTGATGACTTATTGTGCGTAGGCGCCACAGACAATATTCTGGTATCTTCCACCATTGGCAGGAACAAATTATTGATTCCCGGAGAGGTGATCTCAGCTATCATCAACGGAACCGATGAGTTACTTACCGAATTGCAGGAGATGGGGGTCGGTGTTTATGCTACTGGCGGAGAAACTGCCGATGTAGGAGATTTGGTTCGTACCATCATCGTAGACAGTACTGTTACCTGTCGCATGAAACGATCTGATGTAATAGACAATTCCCGGATCCAGGCCGGAGATGTTATTGTAGGTTTATCTTCATCCGGACAGGCTTCTTATGAAAAATCATATAATGGCGGTATGGGTAGTAACGGACTGACCTCTGCCCGTCATGATGTTTTTTCTAAATATTTAGCCGAAAAATATCCGGAAAGTTATGATGCCGCTGTTCCTTCCGAATTAATTTACTCAGGAAAACTAGAATTAACAGACGAAATAGAAGGTTTGGGAATCGATGCCGGGAAATTGGTACTCTCCCCTACCCGTACATATGCTCCGGTAATCAAACAAATTCTAGATGAATATCGTTCTCAAATCCATGGAATGGTACATTGTTCAGGTGGAGCGCAAACTAAAGTATTGCATTTTATCAACAATCTGAAGGTCATCAAAGACAATCTATTCCCAATTCCTCCGTTATTCAGAATAATCCATGAACAATCCGGTACTGATTGGAAAGAAATGTATAAAGTCTTCAATATGGGACACCGGATGGAATTATATGTATCCGAAGCATTAGCCGAAGATATTATCCGTATTTCCCGTTCATTTAATATCGAGGCACAAGTGGTAGGACGAGTAGAAGCCGCCTCCACATCTTCCGTTGAAATAAAAAGTGAATCCGGAAACTTTATATACAGTTAATCCTATCAGAGGAAAAACTGTTCTTATTATCTTTAACATCCAATGTAAATGACAGAAACGTCACTTTTAGATAAATTAGACATTTTAGTTACCCGTTTCGAAGAAATAGGCATATTAATTACTGATCCTGAAGTCATTTCGGACATGAAACGCTTTGTCAAACTCAACAAGGAGTACCGTGACCTGGAGAAAATTGCACATGCAAGAGATGAATACAAACAAGTGTTGACAGGTATCGACGAAGCAAAAAAAATATTAGAAAATGAAAGCGATCCCGAACTCCGGGAAATAGCCAAAGAAGAACTGGATGCTTGTACTGACCGGCAACCTCAACTGGAGGAAGAAATCAAACTACTGCTTGTTCCTGCCGATCCTCAGGATGGCAAAAATGCCATCGTGGAAATACGGGGTGGTACCGGTGGTGATGAAGCTGCTATTTTTGCCGGAGATTTATACCGGATGTATGTTAAATTTTGTGAAACCAAAGGTTGGAAGATCAACGTAACAAGTTATACGGAAGGTACTTCCGGAGGATTCAAAGAAATTATTTTTGAAGTATCAGGAGAAGGTGTTTATGGTGTCCTGAAATATGAATCGGGTGTTCACCGTGTACAACGAATACCTGCTACTGAAACACAAGGAAGGGTACATACCTCCGCTGCAACTGTTGCCGTACTCCCTGAAGCTGAAGAATTCGATGTAGAAGTCAAAGAATCCGATATCCGGGTAGATACTTTTTGTGCATCAGGGCATGGAGGACAATCTGTAAATACAACTTATTCCGCCATCCGCCTGGTACACATTCCTACCGGAATCACCGTACAATGCCAGGATGAGAAATCCCAACTCAAAAACAAGGCAAAAGCCATGGTAGAGTTACGTACACGTATTTATAATATGGAGTACCAAAAATACTTAGACGAAATATCGTCTAAGAGAAAAACAATGGTTTCAACAGGCGACCGATCGGCTAAAATACGCACCTACAATTACCCTCAGGGACGGATTACCGACCATCGCATCAATTATACCATCTACAATTTAGCTTCTTTCATGGAAGGAAATATCCAGGATGTAATAGATCAATTAACTATCGCAGAAAACGCAGAACGCCTGAAAGAAAGCGAACTGTAATTGTAAGCTGACGCAACACATAAAAATAATACAATGACAAAACAAGAATTATTTGAAAATATCCTGAAAAAACAATCTTTCCTTTGTGTTGGATTGGATACTGATATCAAAAAAATTCCTTCACATTTACTCAAAGAAGAAGATCCGGTTTTTTCTTTCAACAAAGCCATTGTCGATGCTACAGCAGCTTATTGTGTGGCATACAAACCGAATCTTGCTTTTTACGAATGTCTTGGATCAAAAGGTTTGGTTACATTGGAAAAAACAGTAGCCTATATCCGTGAAAATTATCCGGACCAATTTATCATCGCTGATGCTAAAAGAGGTGATATCGGAAATACATCCGAAATGTATGCCCGGGCTATTTTTGACTATTCGGATTTCGATTCGGTTACTGTTGCTCCATATATGGGAGAAGATAGCGTCAAACCATTCCTGGTATATCCCGGTAAATGGGTGATTCTTTTGGCCCTGACTTCCAATAAAGGATCTCTTGATTTTCAATTAATAGAAGATTCCAACGGGGAACGCTTATTTGAGAAAGTACTCAAAAAATCTCAGGAATGGGCTTCAGATGAACAAATGATGTATGTAGTAGGCGCCACCCAGGGAAAAATGTTTGCCGACATCCGGAAATTAGTTCCAAACCATTTTCTGCTGGTTCCCGGTGTAGGTGCACAAGGAGGAAGCCTGGAAGAAGTTGTCCGCTACGGAATGAACAAACAATGCGGACTCCTGGTCAATTCTTCCCGCCAGATCATCTATGCTGACAATACCGAAAATTTTGCAAAAACAGCCGCAGAAGAAGCTAAAAAAGTACAGAAAGAAATGGCAGGTTACCTGCAAACACTATAAAGTCATCTTGGCTTTTGACTGATTTTATTCTAAATATTTTTTGAACACGAATTTAAACAATCTGAACAAATTTAGAATAAAAATATTTTAAAAATTCGTTTTTGATTCGTTTAAATTCGTGTTCAAAAAAGCAAGACAAGTTTTATAATTATCAATTGTCAATTATATTTAGTGAACAATAAACGAAAAATAATCAACGATCCTGTTTTCGGATTCATTAATATTCCTTCCGGATTTATTTACGATCTGATCAGTCATCCCTATATGCAAAGGCTGAACAGAATCCGGCAATTGGGTTTAGCCTGTCTGGTATACCCGGGAGCTCAACATACCCGCTTTCATCATTCTGTTGGCGCCATGCACCTGATGAGCGAAGCCATTGCTCAACTACGGGCCAAAGGAAACGAAATTACACATGAGGAAGCAGAAGCTGTTCAGATCTGTATCCTGTTACATGATATCGGACACGGACCATTTTCCCACGTACTCGAATATACATTGATCCGCGACATGCAACATGAAAACATCTCTTTGATGTTAATGGAAAGAATGAACATCGATTTCAAGGGAAAGTTGGATATGGCTTTGCAAATATTCAAAGATGAATATCCTAAACACTTTCTTCACCAATTGGTAAGCGGACAATTGGATATGGATCGTTTGGATTATATTCGTCGTGACAGCTTTTTTACCGGAGTAAGTGAAGGAAACATCGGTTCTGCCCGTATCATCAAAATGCTGAATATACATAATGACCGGCTGGTCGTTGAAGCTAAAGGAATTTATTCCATTGAAAACTTCCTCATGGCCAGAAGATTGATGTACTGGCAAGTTTATCTTCATAAAACATCAATAGCTGCAGAGAAAATGCTGATTAATACATTACACCGGGCTAAAGAACTGGCAGCAAAAGGCATTGATCTTTTTGCCTCTCCTTCTCTCAGATTTTTCCTGTACCAGGAAGTCTGTAATGAAAATTTCGATCAGGAAGCATTACAACACTTCAGCCAACTGGATGATAATGATATCTGGTGTGCTCTCAAAGTATGGGTAAACCACCCGGATTTTGTGCTTTCAAAGCTGAGTCAGTGTTTGGTAAACCGGGAACTCTTTAAAATAGAAGTTGCGTCGAAACCATTTAATAAAAGACGGATAAAAGAGTTAAAAGTTACATTTGCCCAAAACTTCAACATCAGTTTGAAAGAAGCTGCATACTTTATTTCATCCGACAGTATCTCAACTAATATGTACAATGAAGCCGATGATAGCATTGATATAATCTACAATTCAGGAGAAATAAAAGATATTTCGGAAGCTTCGGATATGTTGAACATTTCTTTATTGTCAAAAAATATTAAAAAATATTACTGCTGCTTTTTGCGGTATTCAAAATAATTTCCGAAATTTGCGGACGTTGGTAAAAGTATTCAATTTATATTAACATTAGATGGAGTTTTCCGCGCAACAAATAGCAAGTATTCTCAACGGTGTCATCGAAGGTGATCCGGATGTAAAAGTCAATAACTTTTCTAAAATTGAAGAGGGAAAACGAGGAACTCTTTCGTTCCTTGCCAACCTCAAGTATTCTCAATATATTTATGATACGGAATCAAGTATTGTACTTGTAAACAATGATTTTGTACCGGAAAGAGAAATTAAAGCTACTCTGATCAGGGTACCTAATGCATATATGGCTTTAGCTGTATTGTTGGATATGGTAAACAAAACCCGTAAAAAACTGGGCATAGATGCCAATACTCATATTTCCGAATCTGCTCAGATAAACAAAGAAAGTATTTATGTAGGTGCATTTGCTTATATCGGAGAAAACGCCAAAATCGGGAAAAATGTGGAAATTTATCCGCAGGTATATATCGGAGATGATGTGGAAATAGGGAATGATACGATCCTCTATCCCGGTGCAAAAATATATGCCGGATGTAAAGTCGGAGAAAGATGTATTATTCATGCCGGAGCGGTAATCGGTTCGGACGGATTCGGGTTTGCTCAGGAAAACGACATTTACAAAAAGATTCCGCAGGTGGGAAATGTAATCATTGAAAATGATGTGGAAATAGGCGCTAATACAACCATTGACCGTGCGGTTATGGAATCAACCATTATCCGGAGTGGTGTAAAATTAGACAACCTGATACAGGTTGCACACAATGTGGAAATAGGAGAAAACACAGCCATGGCTTCCCAGGTGGGAATTTCCGGATCTACAAAAGTAGGAAAGAACTGTATGATTGGCGGACAAACAGGATTAAACGGACATATCAAAATAGGTAATCATGTAAATATTGGAGGACGCTCGGGAGTTCTCAGTAATATTGAAGACGGAAAAACGCTTATCGGCAGCCCTGCTATTGAGGTTAAAAACTATTTCCGTTCAAGCGCTATATTTTCGAAATTACCCGACATGTATCGTCAACTGAATAAACTACAACAGGAATTTGAAAATTTAAATAAACAATTAAATAATGACAATGACAAAACAGCAAACCCTGAAAGATAGTTTTTCCCTTTCTGGAAAAGGCCTTCATACAGGTTTGGATATTATCGTAACCTTTAAACCTGCTCCGGAAAATCATGGCTACAAATTCAAGCGCGTGGATCTGGAGGATCAACCTGTTATTGATGCTTTGGCTGAAAATGTAAGTAATACACAACGGGGAACCGTTCTTACCAAAAACGGGGTTAAAGTCAGCACTGTAGAACATGCATTGGCTGCTTTATATGCATATCAGATTGATAACTGTCTGATCGAAGTGAATGCTCCGGAGGTGCCTATTCTTAATGGTAGTGCGGTCTTGTATGCCGAAGAAATTGAACGGGTGGGAATCGTAGAACAAACGGCCCCTCGTGATTATTATATTGTCAAACAAAAAATTGAAGTAAAAGATGAAGAATCCGGCTCTTCCCTCGTGGTATTACCGGATGATAAACTTTGTATCAATACCCTTATTTCTTTCGATTCTGTTATATTGGACAGCCAGTATGCTACGTTGGAAGATCTTTCTGATTTTAAAAAAGAAATTGCGGCTAGTCGTACATTCGTTTTTGTCAGAGAAATCGAACCGCTTCTGGAAAATAACCTGATCAAGGGGGGGGATTTAGACAATGCGATTGTCATATATGAAAGACAAATCAGTCAGGAACACTTCGACCAATTGGCTGATACCATGGGGGTGGGAAGAAAAGATGCCACACAATTGGGATATATCATGAACAAACCTTTGGTTTTTCCTAACGAACCTGCCAGACATAAATTATTAGATGTATTGGGAGATATTGCACTTATAGGAAAGCCTATCAAAGGAAGAATTATTGCTACCCGGCCCGGCCATAAAATTAACAATCAACTGGCCCGGATTATCCGGAAAGATATCAAACTGAATGATGTACAGGCTCCTATTTACAATCCGAATGAAGTCCCTTTGATGGACATCAACCGGATCAAACAATTATTACCTCACCGCTATCCTTTCCTGATGGTTGAAAAAATTATTGAAACCGGAGGAAAACATATTGTAGGTGTTAAAAATGTATCGGTCAATGAACCTTTCTTTCAGGGACACTTTCCTGAAGAACCCGTAATGCCGGGCGTTTTATTGGTAGAAGCGATGGCTCAAACCGGAGGATTATTGGTACTGAACCAGGTAGAAGAACCTCATCGCTATTCTACTTATTTTATGAAGATAGATAATGTGAAATTCCGCCAGAAAGTAGTTCCCGGAGATACGGTTATCTTCCGTTTGGAATTCATTACTGATCTCAGAAGAGGTATCGCTAATATGAAAGGTTATGCTTTTGTGGGCGAAAAAGTAGTCTGTGAAGCAGAATTTATGGCACAAATAGTCAAAAACAAATAAAAACCTATATGATTCATCAACTTGCTATCGTAGATCCGGGAGCCATTATTGGCAAAGATGTTACTATCGATGCTTTTGCCATTGTTGAAAACAATGTGATAATTGGCGATGGCACACACATTTATAATCATGCTGTAATCCACAGCGGTGCAAGGATCGGTAAAAATTGCAGAATTTTTCCACACGCAACTATTGCAGGTATCCCTCAGGACCTGAAATTCAAAGGGGAAGAAACTACTGCTGAAATCGGAGATAATACCACCATAAGAGAATGCGCCACAGTCAACCGGGGAACTTTTTCCAAAGGAAAAACAATTGTGGGAAGTAACTGCTTGTTGATGGCATATACTCATATCGCCCATGATTGCGTTCTTCACGATTATATTATCGTTGGAAATGCCGTACAGTTGGCCGGAGAAGTTGAAATAGACGATTGGTCCATCGTGAGTGGTGGAGCCCTGATACATCAGTTCACCCATATAGGAATGCATGCGATGATACAAGGTGGATCGCGTCTGGGAAAAGATATTCCTCCTTATATTACAGCAGGAAGAGAACCGGTTTCTTATGCAGGGATCAATGTAGTCGGATTACGCCGGAGAGGTTATTCAAATGAACAGATAGGGAATATTCAAGAAATGTACAGGATTATTTACCAATCAGGACTTAACAATACTGAAGCCGTCAAATTCCTGGAGAAAAGTTTCCCTGAATCTGAGGAAAAAGAGAATATTGTCAACTTTTTAAAGAACTCTCAAAGAGGAATTGTTCGTGGAAATATGGACTGAAAAAAATGAAAATATGATTTTTAAATTTTTAATATTATCAGACGAAGTAGACAACTTTGAAAGGGAAATCGCAATAGATTCTGATGCTACTTTTTTAGAATTGAATAATGCTATTCTTGATTCTGTTGGATATACAAAAGATCAAATGACTTCATTTTTTATTTGCGAAGACGATTGGAGCAAAAAAATGGAGATAACTCTGGTCGAAATGGATACCAGCTCGGAAGTAGATAGCTATGTTATGGAAAATACTGTCTTAAGTGAACTGTTGGAAGATGAAAAACAAAAATTATTATTTGTTTTTGATTATATGACCGACAGGATGTTTTTCCTGGATTTAAGTGAAATCATTCCCGGAAAAAATCAACGGGAAGCTGTTTGCACCTTATCTGTAGGAAATCCGCCGGAACAAGCTATTCCATTTGATTATACTGACATCTCGAATCTCAATCTGCAGGGAAATCCTTCTCTAGACGAAAATTTCTTTGGGGATGAAGATTTTGATATGGAAGAAATCGACAGGGAAGGTTTTGATGGATTGGATGCCTTAGATGAAATGGGAGGCTCTAATCCATATGACGATTGAGAAACAAAAATATTTATTGATTTTATTAGGACCGACAGGAGTGGGAAAAACGGATTTAAGTATCCGGGTAGCTGAATATTTTCACTCTCCTGTCGTTTCTTGTGATTCCCGTCAGCTATATAAAGGTCTTACCATAGGAACTGCTGCTCCTACTGCCAAACAATTGGCACAGGTAAAGCATTATTTTATCGGGAATCTTGAACTGACAGATTATTATAATGCCAGCCGGTTTGAAGAAGAATCTATTGCATTACTATCAGAATTGCACAAACAACACGATACGGTTGTAATGACCGGAGGATCAATGATGTACATAGATGCTGTGTGTAAAGGAATTGATGATCTTCCTACTGTTGACGAAAATCTCAGAAAAGATTTACTGGAACTTTATGAAAAAGAAGGACTTGATCCGATCCGCAACCAATTGAAAATATTGGACCCCATATTTTATAGCCAGGTTGACTTGCAAAATTATAAAAGGGTTATCCATGCTCTTGAAATTTGTCTGATGACAGGAAAGCCTTATTCTTCTTTGAGAACAAATACTTCTAAAAAAAGGCCTTTCAACATTATCAAAATCGGATTGATGCGAGACCGGGAAGAACTTTACGACCGGATCAATCGCAGGGTGGATCAAATGATGGAAGAGGGTTTGCTGGAAGAAGCCCGGAAAGCATATCCTTTACGACACCTGAATTCCCTGAACACAGTTGGATATAAAGAATTATTTCAATATTTTGATGGAAACTGGACATTGGACTTTGCCATTGAAAAAATCAAACAAAATTCACGTATTTATTCCCGCAAACAAATGACCTGGTTCAAACGAGATCAGGAGATTCGGTGGTATCAGGCAGACGATGAGAAGGGAATTTTCAGAGAATTGAAAATTGAGAAATAGAGTTGAGAATAATACCATAATTAATACATTTTTAAGATGAAAACTAAATTTTTGTTAGCCTTGGTTGGCTTTATTTTTATAAGCACTAAGGGTGAAGCCCAGATACCTGAGGGTATTCACATGTTAAAAGCAGGAGAAACTACCGTAGCAAAAGGCGCTTATGTATTGTCCGCACAGGAACAGCTTACAGGGCAAGCTTTTCAGCAGGATGCCCTGACATCCTACAAAGGGTATCAGTATACTGTATATTACAATGGAACCAGAAATGTATGTATTGCCAGGCGGAAACTTCCTTTGGGAGAATGGAAGGAAGCTGTTTTGCCTCATAAAAATACAACAGATGATTCGCATAATGTAATTTCAATGGGGATTTGTTACAATGATGGAACTATACATTTGTCATATGACCACCACAATACCACCCTTCGTTATTGCCGTTCTGTCTTAGGATTGGCCAATGAACCTGAAAATTTCAATTGGACAAGTGCTGATTTTGGCTCTACTACTTCTCAAATGGAGGCCGGGGTTACTGTTCCTGATGTGACTTATCCTCGTTTTATCAACAAACCGGATGGGAATCTTCTATTTGAATGTCGCTATAAATTGAGTGGTGACGGGGACAGTTACCTGCGTGAATATGATGGAACGACTCATACCTGGAGTTTGGTTGGCCGTTATGTGCAGGGAATGGATTTTACTCCTGATGCCTGTGCTTATATCAACCGGATCGATTATGATAAATCTGGTAAATTACATGTTTCCTGGTGTTGGAGAGATGATTTCGGCGGAGGTAGCAATCATGATATTTCTTATGCATACAGCGAAGATCATGGACGTACATGGAAAGATACCAAAGGTAACTCCGTTGCACAAACAGAAAAAATCAATCCGACTGATAGCAGAGCATCGGGAATCTGTCTCCGGCAAGGAATAAGCTCTTTGAAAGTGGTAACTATCCCCTATAATAAGGGATATATTAACCAGGAAAGTCAGGCAACCGACAGCAAAGGTCGTGTACATGTATTGAATTCTCATATTCCATTAGATGAGGGAACAGACGGTAACTGGGAGTCTTCCCGGAAAAAATCCAGGCTGCATCAACGTTTTCGTGATACCAACGGAACTTGGGTAACCAACCAGGTAAAAAACAATGGAGTTACCGTAAATTCTTATTGTCGTTCTCAGATTGTAATAGATGCATTCGATAATGCTTATGTAATTGCCAATGGCGCTGAGGTATATGCAGCTACAGATGCAGGAAACTATGCCAACTGGGGATTGGTTTCCAACGCAGATAAAGGACGTTTCTGTTCCGAACCGCAAGTAGACCAGAAACGAATTTTTGAAGGTGTTTTGTCTTTTGTTTACTTAGGCAGAGACAAAAAAATAGTTGTTATTGATTATTTATTAGATAATCCTTTGACTCCAAAAGGAACCGGATTGAATGCCACATTCTTTTCTGATGCCAAAATGCAGGAAGTGATAGAAACCCAGACGGATGTAGCAGTCGGACAAGCAGAAGTACCACAAGGAGCCCAATACGTACGCTATTCCGGATGTTTTGAAACTATGTTCGCCGAACCTTATACTTTATCTCTGAAAACATCAAAACCGGCTGTTGTTTCAGTGAATGGTGTTTGTGTGTTGAAAACCGGAAATATAAGCGAAGAAACGGAATTTCCTTTTACATTCCAAAGTATTGCTTCACATAAAAATAATATTACCATTGAAACCGAATCGTCATCTTCTTTATCTTTATTCTGGTCGGGAGAACGTACGCCGAAAGATATAATTCCTACTACCAACCTGTATACGGAAACAGTTGAAATATATGTAGTACTCCCTCCGACTCTGGAAGTTAAGGAGACTTTGCCTGACCTGCTTCAAGATGCTATAACTACAGTAAGCGCCGCTTCCGGCTCAAAAAAAATCTATCAATTACCATTAAACCCTCCAGCCGATTATTCTTTGGAAATCTCGGCAACCGTATCTGCAGCTACAGGTCGCGGGTTAGAGATGGAGGTCCGCAATGGAGGCGCCAGAGGGTTCCGCACAGCGATGAATACGACAAATCTTCAATGGTATGCTCCTTTCTCTTCACCTGAACTTATCTGTACTACATCCAGCCAAAAACAGGTCATCCGTTATGCAGTCAAAGGGGATGAAGTACATATGTATCAAAACGGAAATTTTATTCAGACAACTTCATTAACTTCCATTGGAGACATGAATGCGTCAGGAACAGTAGAAAATGCTGTGGCAGCCAAAGTTATCGGTGTAGAATCTGCTGAAAATATAATCAGTAATGGAAATTTCAAAGGAATTACACATGGCGCAGCCCCTACCGGATGGAGTTCTGAAAAAACCATGGGAGGAGGCACCCAGAGTCGCGTACAAATCAAAGAAAACACTACAGAATTAACAAACATGCCTGATGGAACAGCCGCCTTTGTATTTCGTTTTGATAATGATTCGCAATATGGAACCTGGTACAGCTATCCTGTTCAGTTAAAACCTTCCGGCTGGTATGAATATTCATTTGATGTTATTGCCTGGGGAACAAATACGAGCAAGACGTTCAATGCGATTATATCTACATCTTCCAACGGGTCAACCGGAATCATAGCCCAACAGGCAGTCAAAACTGCAGCCACCGGAAAAACAGTAGAAAGACATACTGTCCGTTTCCAAACACCGGCATCAGCAAATGCTACTGACACTTATTATCTTACTTTCGGCAAGGCTGAAAGTATGGGGTCTGTGGGAGCAACGAATCTGACTTTGACTGAAAACAATGTGGGAGGTATATTATTCGGCAAGAATTATACAAGTGGAAGTATGACTTTCAGTATTGATTATATCAGATATGATTCTGAAGGTGCATTTGCACCTAAAGTGATTGAGACCGGTATCAAAAAAGAAACAATTTCAAAAGAAGAGATTCAAATCTATCCTGCCAGTCATTCCATATATCTAAACAATCTTCCTGCAATGGCCAATATTTATCTTTATGATATATCAGGAAGATGTATTGCCCGCAAGATATCTGCGGGAGACCAGGATATCATTTCCGGAATTAACCCGGGCATTTATATTGTCTCCGTGGCTTTTGACAATCAAACTTTTAAGAAAAAGGTGATTGTTAACAAATAAACAAAAAAAGAATGATGAATGCAGTAGTACTACACATTCATCATTCTTTTTTTATCAATTATTATTACAATAACATTCCTTCTGCAACATCATCAGCTTTAGCTTGTCCATTCAAAAGAGCAAGCAATTTCAAAGCAAAATCAAAAACCAAACCAGGTCCTCTGCCTGTAACAATATTTCCGCTTTGCACAACAGCCTCTTTTTTGAGAATCGCACCTGTCAATTGAGGTTCTATTCCCGGATAACAAGTTGCTTCTTTTCCTTTCAACAAACCCAATCCTCCAAAGACCAAAGGAGCAGCACAAATAGCTGCAATCCATTTTCCCTGTTCATTATAAGTGATAATCAAATCTTTCAATTGTTGATGAGCATTCAGGTTGTTAGATCCAGGCATTCCTCCGGGAAGAATTAACATATCACCTGAAGTAAATTCCATTTTTTCAAAAAGCTTTTCTGCCTCTACCGGTATCCCATGCGCTCCGGTTACCAACGTTTTTCCGGTAACGGAAACTATAGTCAGATTAACACCTCCACGTCGAAGAATATCTGCCGTAGATATAGCTTCAATCTCTTCAAATCCTTCAGCCAGGAATAAAAATACTTTTTTCATGATTGTTTTGTTTTTGATTATTCAAACCGTGCGCTATCACACATGCTTATTTCAATTTATACCGATACGTTATCGTCCCTGATTGGTTGTTTGTTCCGGAGATAGTATTGAATTTTGCCCTTTTGGCAGCATCCAGAGCGGACCTGCGCATACTTTCATTATCAATATTGGTTCCACGTCCGATAGCAGTATATATTACATTTCCCTGAGGATTAACAGTAATATTGACAACAATAGCGCCCTCTTGCTGGATAGAATATGCCGGTCTGGGCAATCCTTCTCCTCCCAGGCTTCTGCCCTCCAATGAAAAAGAACCATAACCTCCTACTCCGGAATTGGCTCCGGTATCTGAATTTCCCTGAGGACTACCTTGATTACCCGTTCCGGTTCCAGTTCCCTGCGAAGTACTGGTTGATGAAGATGCTGCACCAAACGCCCCTGAAACCTGGTTCTGTATATTTTGTCTACGACGTTCCTCTTCCCGCTGTTTTCTTTCTTCTTCAGCTTTTTCCTGCTCTTCCCTCTTCTTTTCCCTGGCTAAAGCAAGGGATTCTTCATTGTCCTGTGTGACTAATTCTTCTGTGGCTGGTTGCCGATCAGTACCCGTAGGAGGAGGTATTATCGGTGTACTCATTTCTGTTCCTGCAGGTTCAAAAGTACCGGCAGCCTCATCTACATTTCCAAAATTAACCAACACTCCACCCTCATCTTCCGGAGGGACAACCGTTTTTATGATGGTGAAAATCAGAATCAATAAAATCAGTACTCCAAAGATGACAGAACCTGTCCAACCGTATATTTTTTCACGGGTAATTTTCATCTCAGAGGCCGTGTCGCCAATACCATTTTGAATTGGTTTTCATTGGCTATATTTAAAATTTTAACCACTTCCTTATAAGGAATATTTTCATCAGCATAAAGAGCCACATATACATCCGGCTCCTTGGCATAACAATCTTTCAGAAAAGGGGTAATTTCTTCAAAAGAAACTTTTCTTTCTTTTTCTTTACCAAAAGCGACATAATAGTTCATATCCACATCAATTGTAACACGTGTCAGAGGTTTTGCTGATGTTTGCTTCTGACTTTGCGGAAGTGTCACCTTGATTGCATTCGGAACAACCACTGTTGATGTAATCATAAAAAAGATCAGCATCAGGAAAATCATGTCTGTCATAGAAGCCATGCTAAATTCTGCTGTTATCTTATTGCGTTTTTTAAGTGCCATAGTTGTAATTTTGAATACACAATACCGGAAGGTATGCTTTGATAAACTCCGGTTTATGCCGGTTCATTCAGCAAGTCCATAAATTCCATGGTACGAGCTTCCATTTTATTCACGACACCATTGACTTGTGATACCAGGTAATTGTATGAAAACAGAGCTATAACACCCACAATCAAACCGGCCACAGTAGTCACCAATGCTTCATAAATGCCGGATGACAGGATTGTAATATCCACATTACTACCGGCATTTGCCATATTGAAAAAAGCCCGGACCATTCCGGTTACTGTTCCCAGGAAACCCAACATCGGAGCAGCTGCTGCGGCTGTCGCCACCCAGGTAAATCCTTTTTCCAATTTAGCGATTTCTATATTTCCCACATTTTCCACTGCGACCAATACATCATTCATCGGGCGACCCAAACGGGAAATACCTTTTTCTACCATACGGGCATAGGGAGTATCATTTTTGCGGCACAAATTCAATGCCGAATCAATTTTTTCTTCATGGATATAATCCTTAATCCGGTTCATAAAAGTATCGTCCTCTTTTTCTGCTTTCCGGATTACAAAAATTCGTTCGATCAATACGGCAGTGGAAACCAAAAGCAATAAGGCAATCGGAATCATAATCCATCCGCCTTTCAGGGCCAGTTCATAAAGATTCATCTTAGCTTCCTGCGGATTAACTATTTCTGTTAATGCAGGCATAACCTGTGCAACGTTTTGGGATACTTCTTCCTGAATAGTTAATAACAAACTCATCATAATAAGTAAATAAAAATTATTATTTTAAACAGTCTTTATATCGCTTAATTGTTTCCTTTAAACCCAGATACAATGCATCACATATCAATGCATGCCCGATGGAAACTTCTTCCAATAAAGGAATTTGCTCGTGAAAATATGCCAGGTTATCCAAACTGAGATCATGTCCGGCATTCACTCCCAATCCAAGACTTCTGGCAAGTTTTGCTGCCTCTGCAAAAGGCTTCACGGCCATTTCTTTTCCAATAGGATACATCACAGCATAAGGCTCTGTATAAAGTTCTATACGATCAGTTCCTGTCTTTGCCGCATTTTCAATATTTTTCAAATCGGTACCTACAAAAATGGAGGTACGGATATTGGCTTCCTTAAAACCTTCAACCACCTCCGCCAAACGATCAAAATGTTCCTTGACATTCCAACCGGCATTAGACGTAATGGCATCCGGAGCATCCGGCACCAATGTTACCTGGTCCGGTCTGACTTTCAGCACCAGGTTGATAAACGACAAGGACGGATAGCCTGCAATGTTAAATTCTGTCTTAACTCTGGGACGTAGTTTATGTACATCATCGATGCGAACATGTCTTTCGTCTGGTCTCGGATGAACAGTAATACCCTGTGCCCCAAAAGACTCACAGTCTTCAGCTACCTTGAGAAGGTTGGGCACATCTCCTCCCCTTGCATTGCGCAAAGTGGCAATTTTATTGATATTTACACTTAATTTAGTCATTATCACAAAAAAATAATACCTTTGCAAGTAATTATCAAGATGCAAATGTAATAGATTTGCTTCAAATATACTAACAATGCTGACAAAAGAAATGTCAACAAAACAAATTCCGGCGTTAAAATCTACTGATACCGGAAATTATGCCCTTTCATTGATGGAAGATCTGAAAATCAAACATCTTCCGGTCGTTGACAAAGGAGTATATACTTTTCTGTTGTCTGAGAAAGACATCTTCCAAATGGAAGACCCCGCAGAAACAATAGCTAATATCAGTTTTTTTGCTCCTTGTGTGGCAGAAAACAATCATATCATTGAGGTTTTGCATATTTTTTCAAAAGATAAACTGACTTTGTTGCCGGTAATCGACGATAAAGGAATGTATCTTGGAAGTATAACAACTTCCACTTTGATAGAAAAATTGGATGAGATTACCAATGCCGGCACCAACGGAAGCATGATTGCTTTGGAGATCAATCTGCTGGATTATGATTTATCAAACATTACCCGTTTAGCAGAATCCAATAATGCCAGGATACTGACCGTATTGACTTCCCCCATTGCTCAAACAGATAAGTCAATCATGCTACTCAGGATCGATCTGGAAGATGCATCTCCTTTCCTCAGAAGTCTGGAAAGGTTCAACTATCATGTTTTATATTATGCTCAAAAAGACGGTTTGGTAGATGAAATCCTCAAAAAGAGACTGGATGAATTGATGTATTATTTGAAAATGTAATTATTTTTCCTCGTGAAAATCGGAATTTTCGGAAATAAATATCAGGAAAACCGGAGCGAACAAATCAAACGGGTATTCAACCAACTTTTCCAGCTGGATGCAGAAGTCTGGGTGGAAGAAGATTTTGGCAGATACCTGAATGAAACATTGTCTTACTATCCTGATATCAAAGGATATATCTCCGGAAATGACTTTGCGGCAGACATTGCCGTTAGTTTAGGTGGAGATGGAACATTTATGCGTACTGCTGCTTTGATCGGCAAAAAAGGAATTCCAATAGTAGGCATCAATGCCGGTAGTCTGGGCTTTCTGGCAGACATTCCGGATGAAGATATTGAAATTACCTTAGAAGAAATTTTTTGCGGGAAATACAGGATTGAAGAACGATCTTTGTTAAAATTAAAAACCAAAGAAAATCTTTTCCGGGGATTCAATTACGCATTGAATGATATTGCCATCCTTAAGAGAGATACATCATCGATGATCACCATACATACTTATCTGAATGATGATTATCTTGCCAGTTACTGGGCGGATGGATTGATAGTTGCCACCCCTACCGGTTCGACAGCTTATTCTATGAGTGTAAATGGCCCGATCATTGTTCCTTCAGCACAAAGCCTTGTATTGAGCCCTATTGCTCCTCATTCACTAACAGTCAGGCCATTAGTCATCCCTGACAACTATCAAATTACTTTAGATGTGGAAAGCCGGAGTCAAAATTTCCGGATTGCTATTGACGGACGCTCGGAGGCCTTCCCGACAGGAACCAAATTATCCATCAGTAAAGCGGATTTCACCATCAAAGTAATCAAAAGAGACAAACAAACATTTTACGATACCCTCAGAAATAAATTGATGTGGGGGTCGGATCATAGAAATTAATTGAGAATTATTTTTTATTGTTAATTCTCAATTCTCAATTCATTTATGTTATGTATAAATATGACTTTTTAATCATCGGCTCCGGAATTGCCGGTATGAGTTTTGCTTTGAAAGTGGCAAAAAAAGGAAAAGTTGCCATTGTTTGTAAGAATTCTTTGGAAGATGCTAATACTTATTACGCGCAGGGAGGGGTTGCGTCCGTCACTTCTCAGTTAGACAATTTCGAAAAACATATCGCTGACACGATAGATGCCGGTGATAATATCAATGACAGGATCGTCGTTGAAAAAGTTGTTCGTGAAGCTCCGGAACAAATTGAAGAATTGATATCCTGGGGCGTACACTTCGACAAAGATGAAAAAGGAAACTTCGACTTGCACAAAGAAGGGGGACATTCCGAATTCAGAATATTACACCATAAAGATAATACAGGTGCTGAGATACAGGAAAGTCTGATCCAGGCAATCAAAAAACATCCGAATATCAAGGTTTTTGAACATCATTTTGCCATAGAAATCATCACTCAACATCACTTGGGACAAACTATCAACAGACATACAAATGATATAGAATGTTATGGAGCGTATGTTTTGAACCAAAAAACGAATAATATCCACACCATCCTATCTAAAATAACCATGATGGCTACCGGGGGCATCGGAAATATATACCAGACTACTACAAATCCGGTAGTTGCTACCGGCGACGGCATTGCCATGGTTTACCGGGCCAAAGGACTTGTCAAAGATATGGAGTTTGTACAATTTCATCCCACAGCTTTATATCATCCTGGCGACAGACCTTCTTTCCTTATCACAGAAGCTATGCGTGGTTATGGTGGTATCTTACGTACCCGTTCGGGAAAGAAATTCATGCATAAATACGACGAACGGGAGTCTTTGGCGCCACGCGACATTGTAGCACGGGCAATCGACACGGAAATGAAAAACCGGGGTGATGATTTTGTTTATTTAGATGTTACGCACAAAGACCCGGAAGAAACAAAAAAACATTTTCCCACTATTTATAGCAAATGCCTCAGCTACGGAATTGATATTACCAAAGATTATATCCCCGTAGCACCAGCAGCCCATTATCTTTGCGGAGGTATCGTAGTGGATATTAACGGACAGTCGACAATCAACAGATTATATGCCAATGGAGAATGTGCCTGTACCGGATTGCACGGAGCCAACCGTTTAGCATCCAACTCACTGATAGAAGCCGTTGTATATGCTGATGCGGCGGCCAAACATGCCTTGTCTGTCATTGATTCGATTAACTACCGGAATGATGTCCCCGATTGGAATGACGAGGGAACTTCTTTACCGGAGGAAATGGTATTGATCACCCAAAGCGCTAAAGAAGTCGGACAAATCATGTCTTCTTATGTAGGTATCGTTCGATCCAATCTCCGTTTGAAAAGAGCCTTTGACCGCCTGGAAATTCTTTACCAGGAAACAGAAAATCTGTATCAACGTTCAGTTGTTTCAAGAGAAATCTGTGAACTACGAAATATCATCAATACCGGCTACTTAGTTATCAAGCAAGCCATGAACAGGAAAGAAAGCCGGGGATTGCATTATACGATTGATTATCCGGAGAAGCAATAAACTTTTTAGAATTACGAATTACGAATTAGGAATTACGAATGGTTTTAATTGTACATAAGCCAATATTCGTAATTCCTAATTCGTAATTCGTAATTCTAAAAAGTGATATCCGACAGTTTGGCATACCTTCCAACCACAATTCCTTTTTCATCGATTTGGTAAATTGTAGGAGTGGACGCAACTCCGTAATTTTTAAAATTTTTCCCTTCAAAACTCTCGAAATCACATAGTTTTTCCGGCCAGGGAAAGCTGCCAGATGCAGCTTTATAGATTGCTTCATCATTATCAGAAGAAATAGTAATTACCCGGTAACCCTTAGATTGTATGTCTTTATAATGATTTTTGAATTCAGCTATCTGAGCATCACAATTATGACATCCTGTTTCATAAAATAATAAGATAACAGATGATAGATTTTCTACTTCCGGAATAGCAGGAGCCGGACTGTTAATCAGTTTGGAAGCTGTAAGCAAGCGAGCTGTAATTTCACTAGGTTCATTATCACCCATATCCAATCCCATACTATAAGCTGCAATATTTTGCGCCGCCAGATCCAGTCCGTACTGTTCAAAAAAATCGATCAAATCCCGGGTCAGATAAGATGCTATTTTAGGATATAAAAAAACCGTACGATCCAATACTTTTTTAGCTTCCGGGACAAATGCCTTGGCAAAATCATCCGGAGTACGAGTGGTGTTTGCATAAAATCCTACCCATTGTTGTATGTACTCCTGCCATTTACCCGAGTTATAAAGGGTATTGAATGGGAGTGTATCAGCCACATACGCTCTTGCTGCATCAAAAAGTTCTTTGGAATTAATCAATCTGATTTGTTCCAGATGGGTGACAATATCATTGTATTCTTCAGAAACCGGGGTAATGGTAATAGCCCCTTTATATTCTTTTAAATTAAGTTGAAGGATTCCTTTCTTATCAGGAGTTACTGTTCCTAAGTGCAAGGTGTCCTTACCTGAAAATCCATACACATTAAAATTTTGCTGCGCATTTGTATGTAATAATGTGCAACAAAGCATAACAACTACAGAGATTAAAATCTTCATATGATATTCATTTTTATTATTATTTGTTTTTCAAAAGACAAAAGTACAATGTATTTTTTTGATTCAAAAATCATTTATGGATATTTTTGAAAAAGGTAGATTAGGTGTATCGAGTAAATACTATATTATTAAAGAATCTTATCATTTTAGAGCCTGTTTAAATTTTATTCAACAATAATTTTATAGCTGATATTTTGACCATCTCTTCTGCCTAGTCAAATGTTAATTCATAATTCCGACACAGCCTTCTGTCATTATCAAGCCAGGAGAAAGTTCGCCGAGCCGAAGCAAATGGGACTGTACATGTCTTTCAAAATGCTAGTGATATTGGAGTAAATAGCGTTTGGGGTACAGTAGAGTATCCTATTCTCCAATCCCTCGTTCGGCCGAATTTGTAATTCGGTCGTTCATAAATCGGGAGTTTTTAACTCCAAGTAAACTTTGGTTC
>JAVBMQ010000059.1:0-19222 GCA_031552335.1 Bacteroidales bacterium
ACTTTGGTTAGATTTGAAGAAAACAGCAGTTCTCCTGTCTCTTTTGCTATTGACGGATTCACACTGGATACTTTTAAGGAAAATCCGGATACTGAAGGAATTAACAATTCTGCAGTATGTATTTATGGGGATTATTCTGCAGGAATGGACTGGTGGTATAAAATCAAAATGGACGCAAGTGCTGAATATATCATCGAACCGAAGACTGCTGATCATAAATACCTGCACTTCTTAGTGTATCGGGATGTGATCGGACGTTCCGAAGTGCAAGTATATGATGGAGAGAATCCTGAAGCACGGATTTATCAACGTCAGTTCTCCAACCGGACAACAAATACATGGGAAGAAATTGTTCTGGATCTCACTTCTTCGGAAGCAGATCTGGCAGGTATCTCCGGAAAAACAATCAGCAATATCTGGATCATGACGAATCTGGATGGAGGCGCCGGACATTTCTATTATGATTCATTTGTTCTGTCTGACAGCAAAGAACCGATCGGTTTGGTTCAAACCCTGACTGATCTCGGTAATTTTGAGAATAATTGGGAACAACCTATCATGTCGGCAGTGACTCAAACATCTGGTGCTACAGCTACAATCACTGACAATCCGCTGACAACAGATAAACTTAACAAGACTGCTAATGTACTGAAATACGAACGTCCTGCCGGTGCTGAATGGTGGCATTCTCTCAGTCTATACATGGATGGTTTTATTGGAGTGGAAGCCCCCAATACTTATTTGCACTTCATGATGTATAATCCCGCTCAACAGAAGATTGCTGTCGTTATCAACAATGTTGCAGGTGAAGAGTTCAGTAGAGAGATTGAACCTACCCAAAATACTGCCTGGGAAGATTATGTGATCGACCTGGTGGCTTCATTTACAGAACCTGTATTGAGTAATATCCGTACAATCAATATCAGGATCCCGGAAGATGCCAGTGCCAATACATATTATTTTGACGAATTTGTGATCAATGAAGATGCAAATCCCCGTACTCCAGATGTTAATATCGATAATCTCAAAGCAACAGATATCCATGTTACAGCTAACAATGGATTTGCACAAATAGAAGGAAACGACATCGCTTCTGTAGAATTATACGGGATAAATGGCGCTTTACTTCAAACAAAAATGGTCAATGGTTCCGGAAAAATTTTATTACCTTTACCTGGTAATGGAGTGTATCTGGTAAAAGTGATCAGAACAAATGGTTCGACAGTTATATGTAAGGTAGTAAAATAACCATCTAATATAGAACTTTCGACTATACTTATTGAGTTAAAAGTTAAGAGTTAAGAGTAGGTATCGGCCTTCGCAAAAACTCTTAACTTTTAACTATATAACTTACTTTCTCGCTGGATGTTAAAATATTTACTTCTCATATGTACATTTTGCTTTCCCATAATCACAGGGGCAGCAGAAATTGATTATCCGACCGTTATCCAGAAATTCCGGATGCACGATGGTCTTTCCAATGATCTTGTGTATGATGTTTGTCAGGATGCAGATGGATGTATGTGGTTCGCCACAGCAGAAGGTCTGTCCAAATACGATGGCTCCGTATTTTCTTCCTATAACTGGAACCGCAAAGATGTAAAAATGGGGAATAATCAGGCATTCAGGATTTTATACTTCAAAAACAAAATCTATGTTGCAGCTTCATTCGGACTTGTCGTGTACAACATGGAAACCGATCATTTCAAGGTATTACTTCCGGATGGAGTTAATTACACAAGGATTAAAGCATTAGCACTTTCTAAAGATGGGAATATCTGGGTCGGCGTCTATGGAGAAGGGGGTGTTTACAAATACGATGTTTCTTCTGAAACATTCGCAGAATTAGACTACAATCATACAGATAACCGGATATTGTCTCTTTATGAAGATAATCAGGGTTATTTATATGTCGGAACACATTTCGGCGGACTGGATGTTATAAATCTGAGAACAAGTAAAACAAAAAATTACAGTAATCCGGCAGATGGCATACCAGGTAAACAAGTGGAAAAAATACTGGAAGATTCTTTAGGGAATATTTGGTTAGGTACATGGAATGGTTTAGGCTTATATAATAAAAATACCAGACAAATATCCGGTTTTACACAAAAACTGTTATCAACATGTCAGATAAATGCACTGGACGAAGATAAAAACGGGAATTTATGGCTGGGAAGTGAAGCCGGACTTTATTCGTTCAACATCAGGGAAGCACTTGTAAATCCGGGCGATCTTAAAATAAATGTATATAACGAAACCCTGGATGAATATGGTTTATCATACAAGACTGTACTGGCCCTGAATGTAGACATGGAAGACAATGTATGGATAGGCACAAATACCGGAGGTGTCAATCTTATTTCACAACTGCAACCTAAATTTGACCGCATCGTATATGATCCGAGATTAGAAAACAGTCTCTCATACAACAGGGTCACCTCCGTATCTGAAGATCCTGTGGGTAATTTATGGATAACAACCGATGGAGGGGGAGTCAATTATTATGACAAAAGACTTAAAAAAATCACCATAATCAATAAAAACAACAGCAACCTTACAGATGATGCGATACTTTCTTCGCTGGTCGATTCTGATGGAGATGTCTGGTTGGGAAGTTACCATAGCACTTTAAACCGAAAAACCAAAGACCAAAAATCATTCATCATTTATAATGGTTCTGAAAATTCCGAAACTTCTTTAATGAAAGGGGATGTACTTTGCTTAGAAGAAGATGATTACAAACGAATCTGGATAGGACAACGTTCCGGCCTGTCTTGTTTCGATAAAAAAGGAAACAACTTCAAACATATCCCTGAATTAAAATGGACCTGCATCCAGTGTATTTTCCCTACAAAAGACGGAATCTACGTTGGAGTCCATCCTGGTGTCATGTTTTACGATTTCATTACAAGAAAAGTAGAAACACCACATCCGGCTCTGAAAGGATTATTCGCCAACTGTCTTTACATTGATGATCAGGAAAATGTGTGGATCGGGACAAACGGACAGGGACTTTTCTGTTATAACCCCCAAGATAAGAGCCTTCAAAATTATAACACCCAATCCGGATTATCCGGCAATAACATATGTAAAATACTACAGGATCACGAACACAATCTTTGGATATCAACCACCAAAGGAATTACAAAGTTCTCCAAAACAGGAAATTCCATGCAAAATTTCAATAACAAAGATGGTGTTCAACCAGGAATGTTCATTTTCAATAGTGGTACCATAACCCGTTCGGGACAAATCCTTTTCGGAGGGGCAGAAGGCTTGACGCTTTTTTATCCTTCCAATATCAAAAAGAGTTCCCGTACTCCCAATATTATTTTCACAGACTTTCTGTTATATAATAATTCTGTTGAAATACAATCAGACTCTAATCCCGGATCACCTTTAAAAAAATCCATTAACTATGCGGATGAAATCACTCTGAAATATAAAGAATCCGTATTCTCAATTGAATATACAGCGGTCAATTGTGCATCCTCTGATAAGATCAACTATGCTTATATCCTGGAAGGAGCCGACAAATCCTGGAACTATGTAAAAGACAGAAAATCTGCCACTTACAGATACCTGACACCAGGAAGTTATCTCTTTAAGGTCATGGCTTCCAACCTGGATGATTCGTTTGATCCTTCTACAGCCAGAACTATTAAAATTATTATCAACCCACCATTTTATCTTACCTGGTGGGCTTATCTTATTTACATATTGATATTCGGAAGTATATGTTATTTCGTCTGGAAATATGTAACCATGAAAGCTAAAGCGCACAATCAGATTCGATTGGAACGCCTGGAACGCCTTAAATCAGAAGAGTTGCATCAGGAGAAATTGCAATTTTTCACTAATGTATCCCATGAACTGCGTACTCCGTTGACACTTATTTCCGCACCGGTCGACAGATTGTTGAATGATGAGACTTCCGAAGATAAAAAATATCTGCTGTCTATGATCAAAAGGAATGTAAACCGTATGCTCAATGATGTCAATGAAATCATGGATCTCCGGAAAATTGATCGCAGTCAAATGAAACTTAAAGTAAAAGAACTAGATATAATTTCATTCGTAGAAGAAGTCATCCAATTATTCAGAGAATCTGCGCAAGCCAAACATATCGAACTGGAATACAGCCACCAGGATAAAAAGATCAATGCATGGTTTGATCCCGAATTTTTAGATAAAATATTATGTAACATCTTGTCTAATGCGCTTAAATTTACTCCGGATCATGGGGAAATTATCGTTAATTTGTTTTCTGATAAAATAAATAATCACTTATGTATTGAGATTGCCGACACGGGGAAGGGTATCTCGGAGAAAAATCTTGCACATATTTTCGATCGCTTTTTCCAGGCTGAAGATAGCCGGGAAAAACACGGAGGTGTTGGTTCCGGTGTAGGACTTCACCTGGTAAAATCGCTTGTTGAGTTACATAAAGGAAGTATCAATGTAAAAAGTAAACAAGGAGTAGGAAGCACTTTTACATTATCCCTGCCCTACACAAGTGAAGACTATTCCAAAAACGAAAAAGCGCAGGAAGAATATGTTTACCATCACGCGGAACAATTGTCTTACATCGCCGCCGAACCGGATTTCTCTCAAGGAATTCAAAAGGTTAGCAGGAAACATGAAAACAAGATATTGATTATTGATGATGATCCGGAAATTCTTGATTTCTTAAGGTTTGATTTGAGCAATGATTATGATATCATATTGGCTGAAAATGGCCGGGTAGGACTGGCAAAAGCATACGAGACTATACCCGATCTCATTATCAGTGATGTTATGATGCCTGAGGTAGATGGAATAAGCCTCTGTAAAGAGCTGAAATACAACATTAACACGAGTCATATTCCTATTATTTTACTTACAGCCAAAGGTAGCATCGATGACAAAATAGAAGGACTGGAAGTCGGCGCAGACTCCTATATCCCCAAACCTTTCGATATAAGACATCTAAGGGTAAGAATCAAAAAACTCATTGAATCAAGAGAATCCATCCGGGCCAATTATATAGAAAAACTATCCCATCCGGAAGAAGTTGAAACCCCTGCCAAATCGCCCACAATCGATGATATACTGTTACAAAAAATTATCAAATATGTACATGAAAATATATCTGATTCTGATATAAACGGAGAAACACTGGCTAAACATGTAGGAATGAGCAGAATGAGTCTTCACCGTAAATTAAAGGCACTAACCGGACTTTCTTCCGGAGAATTTATCCGGAATATCCGGCTCGATGAAGCAAAGAAACAACTGGAAGCAGGAGGAAAAACCGTATCAGAGATATCTTATGATGTTGGCTATACCTCTCCTTCTTATTTTTATAGTTGCTTTATTCGTAAATTTGGGGTCTTGCCGTCGGACTTCATTAAATAATTGAGTGTGGAGAATTGAGGTTTTTTTTGCGCATCAGCCAATTCTCAATTTTCAATTATTTGGCAATATCTCAATCCAATAATCATCCGGATCATTGATAAAATATAAACCCATTTCTTCGTTTTCAAAACAAACGCAACCCATTTCTTTGTGGTATTTCCGGACTTCATCATAATCTCCGGCTACACGTACACATAAGTGCATTTCGTTATCACCCAAATCATAAGGTTTTTCCCAATCGCGAAGCCAGGTCAATTCGAGAGAAAAGGTTCCTGAACCATCCGTCAGATAGGTCAGTATATATGAACCATCAGCTGCTTTTTTCTGCCGGTCGATTTTAAACCCTAAAGCTTTTTCGTAAAAGGCAATGCTCTTTTCCAAGTCGATCACATTGAAGTTATAGTGATCAAATTTCGCTTTTATTTCCATGATTATGATTTTATTCTATTCTATTCCGATCAGTTTATGCATCTGCAAACTCAAACGCCAGTGAGGATCTTTTTTGATTTGCTCTACACAATAATGTATATTATTCCGGGTAGTCTGTTTATCTGAGTGGAATACCGGGCTTAAAAAATAATATTTTGCTTGCGGCAATACATCCAAGAGAGGGATTTCATCTCCAGATTCTACCGGAAGACGAATTTCGTCGACAATCGGATTGACTTCTTTTATCCGTTCGAAATCTCCTTTCGGACTGCATACTACATAATCTAACAAAGATGGGATACAATTGGTTCCATTACTTTCTATGGCTTGCTTATAACCTTTGTTGTTAAAAAAAAGAAGCGTCTGTTCTTTTAATTGAAGGGTTGGTTCTCCGCCAGTCCAAACAATCCATTTACAAGGATAAAGAGTTATTTTTTCATAAATTTCTTCTTCGTTCATTTCTTTTCCATCATCAAAACTGGTATCGCAAAAAGAACAACGAAGATTACAACCGGTCAACCGAATAAAGACAGAGGCCTCTCCCATCCGTCCTCCTTCTCCCTGGAGGGAATAAAAAATTTCATTTACGTACAGGTTCATAAACAGCTCCGGTCTTGGGAGTTTCTTTCACCTCCACAGCATACATCTGAGGGAGTATTTCCCTGAATTTTTCAAAAATATGGCGGGCAATATTTTCCGCAGTAGGGTGAAAAGCAAAAATATCGTTCAAATGCCGGTGGTCCAAATGTTCATCCAAATATTCTTTAACAATATTTAAATCCCTGTAATCCAACACAAAGCCATTCTCATTCAGGTTTTCCGATTGTAAATAAACGATAACCAAATAATTATGGCCATGTAACCGTGCACATGGATGATCCTTCCCCAAACGGTCAAGAATGTGAGAAGCAGAGAAACTAAATTGCTTATTTATTCTAAACATGCAACAAATGTACGTATTTTTGTAACATTATCAAAACACAACCGTCAATAAGGAGAATGAGGCAGGAAAAGTTTAAAAACATAATAGCTATTAAAGACAAACTGTTCCGTTTAGCCTTCAGTATTATGGGTACCAGAGAAGATGCAGAAGACGTTGTACAAGATACGATGCTCAAAGTATGGAACAAACAGGAATCCTGGTCGGCCATAGATAATCTGGAGGGGTATTGTATGCGCGCCGTTCGCAATATTGCATTGGATAAAATTGCCCTCAAGGAAAATCAGCATGAAGATCTTCCCGGGCAGGAAACAAATGACCGGTATGTGTCTTATCCGGATGAGATATTGGAACGGGGAGAACAATTGGACTTAATTTACCGGCTCATCAACGACTTACCGGAAAAGCAAAAAACGATTATGCAACTCCGGGATATTGAAGAGATGAGTTACCGGGAAATTGCCGATATTATGAGTATAACGGAAGATCAGGTCAAGGTGACTCTCTTCCGTGCCAGACAAAAAGTTAAAGAACATTTCAGGAAATTTAATAATTATGGACTTTCAAAAGATTGAAACATTGTTAGAGCGTTACTGGGCATGCGAAACAAGCCTGGAAGAAGAACGTTTTCTCAAAGATTTCTTTGCGGGGAATAATATCCCTCAAAGTCTTTCGGAGTATGCTCCGTTTTTTACCTGGAAACAGGAAAATGCAGCATTACAAGCCGGTGAAGGTTTTTCAAGACAAATAGAACAAAAATTGCAAAATCCGGAACGTAAAAAACAACCTGTCATTGTGAAATATTTTTATCCGACATTGAAGATCGCAGCATCCGTGTTGATTGTAGTTACTGTCGGATTGGGAATCCATACCCATAACCGGAATCAAGCGGTATTGCTGCAGGCTTATTCCGAAACATTTACAGATCCGGAACAAGCGATGGAGGAAGTCAATTATGCATTGAATAAGATAAGTACTTCCCTGCTTAAAGCTCAATCGGTATTGGAAGGTATCACAGATAATAACCCTGCAGATTTGGAAAACGAAATAATAACCATCAAAGACTAATAGCATGATTCAAAAACTTACATATATATTACTTTGCCTGCTCTTGACAGTAAATCTTTCTGCCCAGGAATATGTTACTAATTTTTTGAATAAGTATGGTACGGATAAAGATTTGGAAGTTGTAAATATCGGCAAACAAATGCTTGATATGTTAGGAAACATGAATGTTGAAGACCAGGAATTATCAGAAACCATTAAAGGTCTGGAAAGTATAAAGATCATTACTTCCAATTCTGAAGAAAATTCTCCTAAATATTTCAAACATATCCTTGATTTGCTGAACAAAAAATCACAAGGCTTTCAGGAATTGATGTCTGTAAAAGAAGATAATGAACAAATATGCATTATGACCCGTGAAAGTGACGGTATCATTAAAGATTTTGTACTTATAAGCGAAACCGGCGATGATTTTAGCATGATCTGTTTATCAGGAAAAATCAACATGAATACTTTAGGAAAACTGGCAAAAAATATGAATCTGAGTCAATTGAATAAACTAAACAATACTTCCAACAAAAATAAAATAAAAATTGATAACTAAATCAAGACTTACTATACAAACTTTTTCTTTTCATTAAACGGTTAAAAACGGCTGAGCGAGAGTTCCGCCGTTTTTTATTTCATTTTTCCGAGTGATTAAAAACCTACGTCTGGCAAACCAATGCCCCATGATGTATTTGGCTTATCTCCCATAACCAATATCAAACTGCCTCCTTTAAGCAACTCTGAAGCAGGGAACCAGAAGGTTTTCAATTCCTTTCCATTCAAAGTAGCGCTTTGAACATACTTATTGTCTCTTGAGACATTTTTAGCTTCTATGATAAACTTTTCCCCACGACCATATCTTTTTCCCAGGTCAATGACTACTTTTTCATATAAAGGGCTGGCAATCTCATATATTGGAGATGTTGCACATCCTCCGTCTGTCTGAAATAAGCCCAAAGAAGCCATGACCAGCCAGGCGCTCATTTGTCCCTGATCTTCATCACCCAAATAAGCATTGGCAATGCCGTAACCGTAATACCTGTCAATGATTGAACGGCTCCAACGCTGGGTAAGCCAGGGATGATTCGCCCAGTTGAACAGGAAAGCGAAATGCATAGATTGTTGATTTCCCTGAACCACCGGATAATCCCAGTATTGATCATTAGGCGCATTATATCTCCAAGGTTCACTAGAAGTAAAACCCCAGTCCAGACGTCCCACAAAATTTTTCTCTCCCAGAATTTTCACCAATCCCGGGACGTTCTGAGGAACAAAATAACTCAATTGCCAGCTATTTCCTTCCACATACTGATGGTTTGCTCCGGAACGAAACGGATCGAAATCCGGTACAAACCTACCATTACTTTCACGCATATGCGCATAACCCGTTTCCGGATTGATTGCGTTTTTCCACCAATTTCCCCTATCGGAAAACACATGATATATTTCTGTTTTTCCCAGAGATTTGGCAAATTGTGAAACTGTCCAGTCATCATAAGAATACTCCAGGGTATTGGAAAAACGACCGGAATCACAAGGTACATATTTATGTCTCAGATAAGGCATCAGATCCCGGTTTCCCACAAATCCGCCTGTTATCTGAGTAGCTGGAGTTGTCTGCATTTTAAGCATTGCTTCCATCGCTTTATCAGTATCAAAATCACGAATACCCATCTGGTATGCGCCTACAATCAAAGGGATTTCATGCTCTGCTACCATCACGGGGATATATTTCATTCCGGCAGGACCTTTAGCTAACCAGCCATCAGCATCATACATGGCAAGTTGCGAATTCACCCATTTGGATGACCATTCCGGAGTAACGAGGTTCCAGAATTGATTCAGGTTCCAGAATGAATTCCAAAAGGCATCGCAACCCAAAGCCAGATGATCAGGGTGGGTGAGTTTTTGTTTTTCCCCTCCGGCCGACAGCCACTCACCATTCACATCACTCCAGGTATTCCGGCAAAGCGCCCGGTACATATTGGTATAAAAACGGATTTTTTCGAGACGATCATCGGTAGAGATGGATACTCTGGACAAAATATCATTCCATGACTTCTTTTGGTTCTCAACAATACTTTCAAAACTCCAGGCAAAAGGCTTACTTATTTCTGCAAACAGGTTCTCTGAGGCGTTCTGTATACTCACAAGTGAGATCCCGGAACGAACCTGAACAATATTCGATTCTTTTGTGTCAAATTCTACATATACTCCTGCATCTTTGATATTTTTGCCACTTATTTTGTTTGCCTTTTCAATCCGGTCGTTAATCCAACCTCCCATATTTTTGATGGGACGATCAAATTCTATTACAAAATAAACCGTATATTCCTGATCTGCATCATGACTCCATACTGTAGGTGAAATCTGATGACTGTGTCCTTCTATTCGATAAGCGCTGACTTTGTCAATCTGTACATCCAAAAGATTATAATCATATTCTGCCTGTATATGCAAATCGATCATCACGCGGCCATCTTTATCCTGTGGGAAAGTATAGCGTTGAAATCCGCAACGGGTAGTAGCTGTCACCTCTGCCTGTATATCAGTATCTGTCATATGAACCTTATAGTATCCCAAAGGGGCCTGTTCTGTCGTTTTATCGATTCTGGAACGATATCCTGAATCCGGATCAGACTGATCACCTACTCTGATTTGCAGCGGACCATTGGTTGGCATCAAACCCAGTCCTGCCATCGTCCATTCGTGAATATGACTGAAACACCCGACACTTTCAAATGAAGGTTGATAACCAGCCTGCCAACCGCCATTTTGATTATCCGGACTCATTTTCACCATACTGAACGGCATCCATGGCCCCGGAGCAATCATCCATCGGGAATGTGCAGTTCCCATTTTTGTGTCTACATAATCTGCATATGTTTGCAATTGTTGAGGGGAGCGCTTGACTTGTCCTTTTGTGATCACCTGGCCGTCAACCAATAAAGTATATGAAGAGTTGAGTGTCGATTTAACGGCAGACATAGGTACTTCAAATTGATAGCGACAAGTATCTATTTTTGCGGTAAATATATTTTTTCCATCTAACTCAATGCTGAACTGAGGTTTATCCTTAAGATGCTCCACATCAACCAGCAAAGGCTGAAAATATTTTCCATCTTTCAGAACTTCATAGTTACAAGGCTTTATTTCTCTGACAAAAACTTTATCCGGTCGCTCCAATTTTATATCAGATGAAGCTTCAAGCCATACATCATCAAAGACAATCCATGAACCTTCTAATACTGTCAGCATTATTTTATTGCCACCTTTTTTCAGCACCCCGGCATTGAGAGGAATTTCTATTGTATGATCCTTCATGTCGATTTTTTCTCCTGTTAAAGAAGAGTCAGAGTGACCTTTCAAGAGGAATTTTTCATTTTGAATATCATTAATTGACACCTTCAAAAGAGATTTTTTGGGATGAGAATCTATTAAATCCAAAACCAATTTAAACCGGGTATTCTTTTGCATTTCTCCGACACCAAACAAAATATTGATTTCATGGGTACGCAAACCGGAATTATAGTCCGTTCCCGCCCACACGTCATCCGGTCCTGGCAAAACATATGGAAAATCAGTTTTAGCAATAGATTTTCCTATCAGGAAATATCGATCCTCATATCCAAAATCATGGGAAAGAAAGTTTTTGTACCCGGAAGGCCCTAATGCCAGATCAGCTGATGAATTATCCTGGGAGCCAATGCTCCAGACAACATATTTTTGTGCATTGGAAACACAAGAATATACCATTAACACAACACAAATTAAAAATCCTCTCATGGTATAATAATTAATATGATTTATGTACATACATATGTACATATTATTTATATGCAAAGTAAATACATTAATATCAGTATTCAAAAGAAAAACCGTTTTTTTTTGAAATTTTACTTCTGAAATTATCTTTTATCAACATTTCATAGTAGAGTCATGTTATATTTACAGTGTCTTTTTTGTTTAGATAAAAAAATCCTTTAATTTTGTTCAATCTTTGTACTATAATGATTACAGACAAAATGGTGTTGTCAAATCATTTGGAGTTAATAACTTAAAAATAAAAATGTATGAAAAAGTATTTCTTTTTGTTTTTTGCTGCTGCTTTGCTATTGGCACTGCCGGCACAGGCGGGTCTTAAATGGGGACTTAAAGCGGGTGTAAACCTGTCAAATGTTAATTTTGATATAGAAGATCTGGATCCTGACAATTACACCGGCTTTCAAGTCGGTCCGATGGTTGAATTCACTCTTCCTATTGTTGGTATCGGATTTGATGCAGGATTGTTGTATTCTCAAAATGGATTTAAAATAAAAGAAGAGGGCGTTAGTGAAACTTTTAAATCCGGTTCAATTTTAATACCTGTCAATTTGAAATACAAATTAAGTTTAATGAATTTGGTTGGTGCATACGCAACTGCGGGACCATATGTTGATTTCAGAATCCATGACAACTTTGATGATATTTTCAAAGATGCACCATCCGATATGTTAAAATCCGAAACTTTCGGAGCTGGTTTAAACTTTGGTTTAGGAGTGGAACTACTTGGGAAACTACAAGTTGGAGCTAATTATCAATTAGGATTAACAGATGATTATAAATCCGATGGATTCTGGGGTACTGCAGAAAATGCTCTTGATGCAAAAACACAAGTTTGGTCGATCACTGCGGCATTTTTCTTTTAATTGAAAAAACATATTACCCATATTGAATTAAAAATTCAAACCATCTCTTGCCAACCATATAACATTACAATTGGCACCATTGCAGGTGGTGGACAGACCCTAGTTATATTCGGAAGATTTGCGCCCACCGGGCGCTTCCTAAGTAAACAGTGGCCCCAGGCCACTGTATTTAAGGTATCTTCCTCTATTGGCCTGCAAAGCAGGCTTTCAAAACAGACGCCTGCTCTGCAGGCTGAGTTGAGTAGCGATATTTCGAACAGTGGCTTAGAGCCACTGTTTACTTAGGAAGCGCCCTTTGGGCGCAAACATCCGAACATAACTAGACAAACCGCTCCCCTACAATGTAAAATCAATCAAGAATGACATACGCCGAAATCATCCTCCCCCTTCCCTTACAAAACACCTATACATATGCTGTCCCGGAAAACATGCAAGAACAGTTGAAACCGGGATGTCTGGTACTGGTACCTTTCGGCAAAACAAAAAAATATACAGGAATCGTAGCATACCTCCACTCCATCCCTCCCGAACATCACTTTGAAATCAAGGAAATATTATCACTGGAAGAAGAAAAACCGGTCATCCGCAAACAACAATTCCGGTTCTGGGAATGGATCTCAACCTATTATCTCTGCAAACTGGGAGAAGTTTACAAAGCCGCTTTACCCTCCGGATTCAAACTTGAACATGAACAAACCTATAAGCCAAAAACCGAAACTTATGTCCGCTTACAAACCGCATATCAGTCTTTAGAAAACCTGCATAATGCTTTTGATCTGGTGAGTAAAGCCCAAAAACAAGAACAATTGTTGATGGCTTTTATCGAACAGTCTAAGATCTTTGTCAAAGGACAGGAAAAAGAACTATCCAGAAAAGAACTATTAGAAAAAATATCTGCTGACACATCTTCTTTGAAAGCTTTGATAGATAAAGGTATCCTGGAAACATACGATAAAATTATCAGTCGTCTGGATACATATAACAAAGAAATTATTGTCGCCAATAAACTCAATGCTAACCAACAAGAGGCATACCGGGATATTATGCTCTCTTTCCGGGAAAAAGATGTCTGTCTGCTACATGGTATAACCTCCAGTGGTAAAACAGAAATCTACATTCATATGATTGCTGAAGTCCTGAAATTAGGACGGCAGGTACTTTTCCTATTGCCTGAGATTGCACTGACAACACAGATAACCAACCGGCTGAAACGGGTTTTCGGAGACAAACTCGGTATTTATCACTCGAAATTTACCGACAATGAAAAAGTAGAAATCTGGAATAATTTACTGAATGACGAAGGCTACCAGGTAATTGTAGGAGTCAGATCTTCCATTTTCCTTCCATTCAGGGATCTCGGATTGATTATTGTAGATGAGGAACATGAAACCAGTTACAAGCAACAAGACCCAGCTCCACGGTATCATGCGCGCAATGCAGCTATTGTTCTGGCTACCATGTATGGCGGAAAAGTATTGCTTGGTACAGCAACTCCTTCCATTGAATCTTATTTCAATGCCCAAACAGGTAAATATGCCTATGTTCAACTATCACAACGCTTTGAAGATGTGGAACTGCCTGAGATTCTTCCTGTAAACGTCAAAGAACTGAGAAGAAAAAAAAGGATGAAATCATTGCTTTCTCCTCCCCTGATAGAAAAGATGAATGAAGCTTTAGAGGCGGGAGAACAAATCATCCTGTTTCAGAACAGAAGAGGTTTTGCACCCTTATACACCTGTAAAACATGCGATTGGACTCCTAAATGCAGAGATTGTGATGTAAGTTTAACTTATCACAAAAGTAAAAATATGTTGTCCTGCCATTATTGTGGAAATACCTACCGGCTTCCGCAGGAATGTCCGGAATGTAAAGGAAAAGAATTCTCGGATAAAGGTTTCGGTACCGAAAAAGTGGAAGAAGAAGTGCAAACTTTTTTCCCTGAAATACCATTTGCCCGAATGGATTTAGACAGTACACGTCAGAAAACTGCTTTCGACAGGATTATTGCTGATTTTGAGAAAGGGAAGACAAAAATCTTAATCGGCACTCAAATGGTTTCTAAAGGTTTGGACTTTGACAGGGTGAGTGTTGTGGGAATCTTAAATGCCGATTCTATGATGAATTATCCTGATTTCCGTGCCCACGAACGTTCATTCCAATTAATGGCACAGGTAAGCGGTCGTGCCGGAAGAAGAAAAAAGCAAGGAGTTGTCATCCTGCAAACCTCCAACCCGGAACACCCTTTGATACAAAGTGTTGTAAATCATAATTACCTGAACATGTACCACTCTCAAATGGAAGAAAGGACATTATTCCATTACCCACCGTTTTTTCGGCTCATTGAAATTACCATCAAGCATAAGTTTGAAAATGAAGCCAAAAGTCTGGCAGAAACATATGCCGTAAAGCTACGGGAAAAACTGGGAGACAGGGTATTAGGTCCGGACAAACCTGCCATCGGAAGAATACAATCATTACATATCCGGAAAATCATCCTGAAAATTGAAACATCCGCTTCTCTTTCCTCCCTGCATAAAGTATTGGAAGAGATAAAAACGGATATGGAACAGCTCCCTGCATTCAAATATGCAGTAGCACAATATGATGTAGACCCCTTGTAATTTTTCAATCAAAAATCACTACCTTTGCAGTTTCATATCAAAAAATCATCTAAATGAATATCTTACTTTTAGGCTCCGGAGGACGGGAACATGCATTGGCATGGAAAATCAGACAAAGTGAAAAAGTGGATCAACTTTTTATTGCCCCTGGAAATGCAGGTACTGCTTCCGTAGGAATAAATATAAATATGTCGGCCACTGATTTTTCGGCTATCAAAGATTTTGTTTTGAAGAATGATGTTACAATGGTAGTTGTTGGTCCGGAAGACCCTTTGGTCAAAGGTATTTATGATTTTTTCAAACAAGACAAAGAGATTGCGCAGATCCCGGTCATCGGTCCTTCGAAAGAAGGAGCCCAACTGGAAGGCAGTAAAGATTTTGCGAAAGCTTTTATGATCCGTCACAATATCCCTACAGCAAAATACCTGAGTGTTAATGCTCAAAATATGGAAGAAGGTTTCAGGTTCCTGGAAACTTTACAGGCGCCTTATGTACTTAAAGCTGACGGATTAGCTGCAGGTAAAGGAGTATTAATTATCCCGGATCTGCAAACAGCCAAAGAAGAGTTGAAAAGTATGTTGGACGGTATGTTTGGTGATGCCAGTAAAACCGTTGTAATAGAAGAGTTTCTTTCAGGTATAGAATGTTCTGTTTTCGTATTGACAGATGGTAAAAATTATAAAATTCTCCCTGAAGCCAAAGACTACAAACGTATAGGAGAAGGTGATACCGGACTTAATACCGGTGGCATGGGCGCTGTGTCTCCTGTTCCTTTTGCAGATGCTGCTTTTATGAAAAAAGTAGAAGAACGCATTGTAATTCCTACAGTTGAAGGTCTGAAAAAAGAAAATATAGAATATAAAGGTTTTATTTTCCTCGGATTGATTAAGGTAAACGGCGAACCAGTAGTGATCGAATATAACTGCCGGATGGGAGATCCGGAGACTGAGGTTGTCATGCTGAGGATAAAAAGTGATTTTACAGACCTGTTGGAAGGGGTTGCCACACAAACCCTGTCAGAAAAATCATTGGAAACAGACGAAAGAAGCGCTGTAACCGTCATGTTGGTTTCCGGAGGTTATCCCGGAGATTATGAGAAAGGGAAAGAGATTTCGGGATTAAACAAAGTTAGTGACAGCATCATTTTTCATGCCGGGACAAAAGAGCATGATCATAGAATTGTAACTAACGGAGGACGCGTCATTGCTGTCAGTTCTTACGGCAAAAATAAGTCCGAAGCATTAGCTCAATCTTTTGCCAATGCCCAAATCATCCATTTTGATAAAAAATATTTCCGTTCCGATATCGGTTTTGATCTGTAAACATGCAGCCATTGCAAATACAAAAAAGCCTTTCTACAGGCAGGATGGTTATTCCCGTCGCAATTCTCATCACTATTTTGCTGAGGATACATGCGGGAGTCAATCTGTTATCAGAAAATGCAATCATTCTGCTCGTCCACATCGGAATTGCATTGTTATTAATGCAAATGAATTATATATTTACCATTATCCGGAACAGGACAATGTTTCCGGCAATGGTATATTTATTGTTTGTTGCTACTGATTCCAGTTTTTTCACGAACCTTATTGCATGCGGAATTACCCTGGGGTTTGTTCTTTGTTTCTTTTGCACCCTATATTCCTATCAGAATGAAAAATCGCAGGTAAATCTTTTCAATATTGCCATTCTTCTTTCCATTGGAACATTCTTCTGGGAACCGACCATTTTATTTTTACCTTTCTTTTGGTTGGCCTTTTTAAAATTCAAAGCGCTTAACTGGAAGAGTTTCATGGCTTCTATCTTGGGAATTTTTGTTGTATGCCTATTTACTTTTGCCTGGATATTGATAGACGCTAAAGATATTACGCATCTTCAGGAAGAAATGCCATCTTCTGAGAAAGTATTAAATTACAAATGGACGATCCCCAATTGGGAAGAAATTATCCGTTTTATCTATACCGCTATCCTGGTCTTATTCTCATTCATCCACATGTTGAGTACCTCTTTTTCCGAAAAAGTCAGGAGCTTTTCATTCCTGTATTTCTTTTTTCTGTTTATCATAGCTACGGTCATCTTATCATTCTTTTTCTCACAATCCAGAGACATATTTTTCTCTATCATTTGTGTGCCCTCAGCGATAATAATCAGCCACTTTTTTGCATTGACGAAAAATAAATATTTCATTTATTTATTACTTTTCAGCATTTTATTCTACATATTTACCTATTTTGGAGAATTTTACAATGACTATTTAATCTCAACCGGTGGATAAGTTCGAATTAAATATATTAGGTTGTGGTTCGGCGCTGCCAACCACTAAACATCACCTTTCTTCCCAGGTTATTAATCTGAGAGATAAGCTGTTTATGATAGATTGCGGAGAAGGCACCCAACTTCAATTCCGGAAAATGAAATTAAATTTCAACCGCCTGAATCATATTTTTATCTCTCACATGCATGGAGATCATTGTTTCGGTATTCCGGGATTGTTATCCACATTGGCATTATTGGGGAGAACCGGAGAGATAGTTATTCATGCACATCCGGATGCAGAAAAAATTTTCCGGCCGATGTTAGATTATTTTTGCCGGGAAATGCCGTATTCCGTTCGTTTCAACCATATCAATCCTGCCGGTCATTCTCTAATATATGAAGATCGTACAGTCAAAGTTTATTCGATTCCCCTTGTCCACAGAATCCCTACGTGCGGTTTTTTATTTGAAGAATCTCCCAAATCACCCCATATTATCCGGGAAATGATTGATTTTTATCAGATCCCTGTCAGTCAGATTACCCATATCAAAGATGGAGCGGATTTCATAACGGCAGACGGCGAAACGATTCCTAACCACAGACTCACCCGTCCTGCCGAGCCTCCTAAAAAATATGCGTATTGTTCCGATACTGCTTATTCGGAAAAGATTATTCCTATTATCCAGGGCATTGATTTGTTGTATCATGAAGCAACTTTCTCGCAACAAGATCTTGCCAGGGCTAAAGAAACTCATCATTCCTCTGCACAACAAGCAGCATTGATTGCGCTTAAAGCTAATGTTAAAAAACTGGTTATCGGGCATTTTTCGGCCCGTTATCCGGATGAAAAGATCCTTTTTCAGGAAGCGGTTGGGGTTTTTCCTGACACTTTAATGGCGGAGGAAGAAATGAAAATTCAGATTTGAATTTTCTTTGTAATATTCATTATGTTATTTTGTTATACTATATTTCATTACGTTACTTTTTTTGCTGCGCCAAAAAAAGTAACCAAAAAAAGGCGCTTTTTGTCAAAATGAACTTGCTCAATCGCCTGCGGCTCTTTCGCTTCGGACAGAATTTTGACAGCAAGGTATACCCCCCGAACCCCCTTGGGGGATATCCGGGCATAAAGCCCGGGCTGGATTTGCCAGTTCTGTAAATTTTGTTTGACTGTGTTTCTTGGAATATTTGTTTGTTTGACATTATTGGGCGGGCAAACCTCAGTCATGTTCGGAAGATTTGCGCCCAAAGGGCGCGTCCTAAGTAAGCAGTGGCTCTAAGCCACTGTATTTCAGGATCCTTCCTCTGTTAGCCTGCAGAGCAGGCATCGGTTTGGGTTTGGATTGGGGAATGACAGACGCCTGCTTTGCAGGCTATGTGTGCGCCCTGCATGAGCAGCGCGCACTTGCTGCAAGCTATTGAAAAAGCGCAAATATACAATTTATAAGTGTTAAACAATGTCTGCATGCAAGTGTATTTTCCCAGAGGGTGTAAGTCCCTTATGCGCGGTGTGAAATCCGAAGCATTAGCAAGTCGCAAGGTGGTTACCGTGAGGTATACACTGAAGGCAGCGAGACTGCAAAATCCGGTACTGACGAACAGAAACGGGATATGAGGCCTAACTATCCGGGTAAGCAACCACATTCTTGTGACGCCCTAAAGATAGTTTGGATAATTAGGTAGATCCTGCAGTAATTGGAGGAAGGGAAGAGCTCTTACCGGGGGAGGTCTTGTCTGTCACGGGTTGGCGGATAAGAAGTCAGCAGAGGTCATATTAGTTGTGGAAACGAGCCATTCAGGAGAAAGAAAATCCGGCAGGATGGAGGTCTCACCGA
>JAVBMQ010000021.1:0-4991 GCA_031552335.1 Bacteroidales bacterium
GATCGATTCCACATAATTTTGTGACATCCCAGTTACCGGAAGTAACCTGTTTTTGTAATACTCCGGTAAATCCGTAGAGGTAAATATGTGCATATCCGTCGGATTCACTTACATAGGTAAAATTATTATCAGTAAAATGAATAGAGTATAACCAATCGGAATCAATATAGGTTTTACTTTCGTCTTGCAAAACCATTTTGCAGAGCGCTGATTTCGGGTTGGCATAATACATCTTGAACACATTTTGTTGCCTGTTCAGAGTCATTACAGCCAATTGATCCGGATTACGGGTGAATTGTATCATCGGGATATAATCGTCGCCAGCAATCGGTAAATTCATCTTTTTGATATCTTTCGTGTCTACACTGTAGGCATTTACACTGACGGCGGAGTTCTTTTCTCCTGCTTTCGGATATTTGAATTCATAATACGGAGGATATAAAGAGCCATCGAATTCCTGGAAAGAAAAGGTCGGAACCTGAGTCTCATCAGACCTGACAAAAGCCAGGAATTTACTGTCGGCCGACCATGACATCAGATTAGTAATCATGAATTCTTCTTCATACGTCCAATCACTCAAACCATTCAGTATTTTATTGATTTCTCCGTCTTTGGTCACCTGAGATTCCGTATCATAGTCAAATTTTTTAAGCCAGATATTATTGTTGCGGACGTATGCACACATTCTTCCATCCGGAGAAAAAGTAGGTAGCATGATTTTACCTTTCTGGTCGGAGAGGGGTTTGATCAGATTTCTCCTTGCATCGTAATCATACATATTAGCTTTCCATGAACGCCGGTAAATAGACTCTTTATCTGTCCAGACAACAATTCTGTAACCAGTCGAGTTGATCATATACCCGTCGATAGTTTCGATGGTACATTCCCTGGCTTTGCGGGTACTGAAAAGTGTATCCACAACTTTCCCTGTTTTATAGGCACATTTCAGGATGGCTGTATGGTCATCACTTAAACGGGAAAAATGTTCACCATCAGGCAGAGTCTGTACTTCCGGGATTCCCGCAGCTCTGAATTTTCCTTCCACGATGTCTTTCAGCGTGACTTCTTTTCTCCCTGTCTGGGCTTGCAATGATGTGAAAATCAATAAAAATGCAAGAAATAATATTTGTTTCATACTTTTAAAATTGCAATTGATAATCAACAATAAAATTAAATCATTGTATTTGATAATATGAATACTTCATCAAAATAATTGACGGTTGGTTGGCACAAAGATACGTGTTTTTCTGAATTTTATGTACATTTGTGCTTGTAAAGGATTTGAAAAATAATGAAGCTATATAAAGATTTTGCAACATTCCTGAAGCAACATTTTCCTTATAAAGTACAAAAAATCTCGATTCACGCAGGTTTTACCTGTCCTAACCGGGATGGAACAAAGGGTTATGGAGGATGTACCTATTGTAATAACCAGACATTCAGTCCGGAATATTGTCATACGGAAAAAACGGTTACCGAACAATTGGAAGATGGTGTCCGTTTTTTCTCCCGTAAATATCCGGATATGAGGTATTTGGCTTATTTTCAAGCGTATACTAATACATATGGAGAATTGTCCGGATTAAAGAAAAAATATGAGGAAGCATTGGCTTATCCGGGAGTTGCCGGCTTGATTATAGGGACACGTCCCGATTGTGTGGATAATAATTTACTGGATTATTTTGAAGAATTATCCCAGAAGACATTTCTGTTGATCGAATATGGAGTGGAATCTACCAATGAAGAGACTTTACGATTGATCAACAGAGGGCATACTTTTGCCGAATCCGAACAAACCATCAAAAAAACAGCTGCACGAGGAATTATGGTTGGCGTACATTTGATTCTCGGTTTACCAAAAGAATCCCGTGAGATGATTCTTTCCCATGCCGAAAGGATCTCCGGATTACCTATTACCACTGTTAAATTGCATCAATTACAATTAATCAAACATACACAGATGGCTAAGCAATATGAGGAACATCCGGAATGGTTTCATTTGTTTGACGTTGATGAATATATTGATTTACTGGTTGATTTTGTCCGTTGCCTGAATCCTGCATTCGTCATAGAAAGATTTGTTTCCCAATCTCCGAAAGAGTTGTTGATTGCTCCGGATTGGGGATTGAAGAATTATGAATTTACGGCGAGGGTTGACAAGAAATTGGCTCAAATTTCGGATATACCATAATATGTAACCTCCTATAAATCAGAGCCACAAGCCGGACTCGAACCGGCGACCTATTCATTACGAATGAATTGCTCTACCAACTGAGCCATTGTGGCCTTATATCAATCAAAATCTTTTAGCAGATCTTTCAGGAAATCATCTAATTCTTTGTCTAAGTCAATCAAAGAATCTCCGTCTAATTTCAGGGTCTCATCATCCACAAAGATAAGTTCTTCGGTCAAAATGAAATTGTCATCAACTAAGCTGATGGAAAAAGGTTTGAGGATGAAAGGTTTGTCAAAAAGGTTTTGCCGGTTTAGTTCGTTCAATACCGGTTTGCTTGCTTTAATAAAAGTTTCATCGAATCTTTCTGTATCATCATTCTCTTCGCTCCAAATATCGATTGTTTTTTCAGACAGGAGGTTTTCCATGTCATCATATATCAGGATTTTTCCATTCTCCCGGTCTATTTTAATATAGATGTCACTGAGTGTATCTCCGTTGTTTTTATTTTCGAAAAAGGAAACCGCTTGTTTAATTCCAGATTCGACAACGGAACGAATAATATTTTTATCTGCATTCATGACAATTGTTTTAAATAGACGGCAACAAAAGTAATAAAATATTCACATTTGACAATGAAGATGCCATTTTTTTTCAGAAAGATGTTGGTTATTGTATTTTAATTTGATTGTCCAATAATGTATTTTGCTGATCCCGTTTTTCCAGTATGATTTGGTATCTGTCAGCATATGCACTTTCTTCTTTTACATTGGGAGTTTTTTCCTGTGCATAACACTCCCGGGCTTTTTTTATCCATTCTAAAGCAGATGAATACCTGTCCTGCATTTCTTCCGATACAGCAATGTTAATGGCAATCATGCCTTTTTGTTTCTTGCTTTTTCCTGACTCATATAATTTTTTCCAGACATTTCCGGCTTCCTCCCATTTATTCTTTGTTGCAAAAGCATAGGCGGTCTTCATTTGTGCGCTCATTCCGGTGTAGATGAGTCGTTCGGAACTGATCCAGTGAGGAGCAAAATGCAGAGCAGCCTCATGAGAAATATTCCAGGCTGTTTGCATCAATAAAGCTTCAGGGAGTTCTTTGAGAACAAAAGCCGAATCATTTTCCATGTAATCGTTGTATCGAAGGGTGTCTGATAATACGGAAGACATCATTGGTTTTTCTTTCCCGGGGATATATACACTGTAATTGATAATATATTCGATTTGTGCGGAACAATGCACGTAATCATCTCCTAATAATGTCTGGGTTAATTTGAATAACAACTTGTCTACTGAAATCAAAGCATCGGCTTGTGCTCCATCTGCGATTTCTTCTACTTTTTCCGGATCAATCTCTTCGATTTGTAGGAAATTATCATCATTGCGTAATGAATAATTATACACAAGAACATCTTTGAAATACCCGGTTTTTTGCAGTTCTTCACCTAAATAATTGATGCATGCCCAATGAGCAGTATCTTTGGGCAATGCATAGGGAGGCATAACATTTTTGCCTATTTTATAAATCACTCCTGTATTTTCAGGTTGTACGACTGCATTATTTACTACTACGACCTTCGGCGAACTGACAGGGAATGTTACATCTGCCGGTTGCTGCACCTCTATGGAGAAATACCGGGGCGTTTCGCAGGAGAAAAATACGAATACAATGAACAATAATATGGAATGAATTCTTTTCATTTAATTATACCAGTGCTGCAATACTTTCTTCAATGGTTTTTATTTTACTTTCCGCATCAGCTTCTTTTTTACGTTCCATTTCGATCACTTTGGCAGGCGCTTTGCCGACAAAATTTTCGTTGCTTAATTTATTTTGTATGGAAGCTAAAAATTCTTGCTGATATATCAGTTCTTTGTGCAATTTTTCCAGTTCTTCTTCCTTATTGATGCTATTGCTGAGAGGAACAGCAAATTCTGTTGTTCCGACAAGGAAAGAAATAGAACCGGTAGCTTTTTCTTCTATGTTCCGTATTTCCGACAAGTTACACATCTTGGTGATAATGGTGTGGAACTGATCCGGATGATTACCGATGATTTCCAACTTCAGACTGTCTTTATTCGGAATATTTTTTTGTAAACGGATGGTACGGATTCCGGAAATGATTTCTTTCGCTGTTTCAAAACCATTCAATAATTCCGCATCATATGCTTTACCTTCCGGCATCAATGTGACCATCAAACTTTCTCCCGGTTTTCTTTCTTCAATTGCCTGCCACAATTCTTCAGTAATAAATGGCATGAACGGATGCAGTAGTTTCAATAAAGAATCAAAGAATCCGAGAGTAGCATCGTATGTTTTTTTATCGATCGGACATTGATAGGCAGGTTTGATCATTTCCAGATACCAGGATGAAAATTCGTCCCAGAATAATTTGTAAACCAACATCAAAGCTTCCGATAAACGATATTTAGAGAACAAATCATTGATTTCTTCAATGGTTTTGGATAAAGTAGCTTCAAACCATTTGACTGAAATTTCTGCAGAAACAGGTTGAGGAATAGATGTATCTACATTCCATCCTTTTACCAAACGGAAAGCATTCCATATTTTATTGTTGAAATTTCGTCCTTGTTCACACAAACCTTCGTCAAAAGGTAAGTCATTCCCGGCAGCAGAAGTTAATAACATACCCATTCTGACACCATCAGCACCGTATTTTGCAATTAAATCAAGCGGATCGGGAGAGTTACCGAGTGATTTACTCATTTTCCGTCCGAGTTTATCCCTTACAATACCGGTCAGGTAAACATTCTTGAAACATTTTTCGTGACGGTATTCATATCCGGAAATAAT
>JAVBMQ010000204.1:0-30644 GCA_031552335.1 Bacteroidales bacterium
CCTTTGACGAGGAGGAAATTGTTTGTAAGTCGCCAAATATTCTCCTACTTTTTGCACGGCAGGTAATACGAGAAAAGCACGATGTAACAGCCAGTCTTCATAATTAGCGGCGCCGTCTAAAGAAAATTCATAAGGATCTGACAATAAATCTACTACATACGGAGCTCTCAAGGTAGTCATAGGATAACGCCAGACTTTCATTCCGATTTCAAATTGAGCATCGAATATGAATTTGAATCGATTGTCACGGTAAGCTACCAAATTTCCGTCATCATCAAAATAGATGAATTCCTGGCGGGTTGATTCTTTACTTTTCCCTGTGATATAATCCAGTTGGTTGTATCCATCTAAATGAACTTTGAAATTTTTATTTCCGGCTTGTACTCCCTTGGTTACATTTTCTCTGAGTTTTGGATCACCACCCGCAGCTGCAACTAATGTGGGCAACCAGTCTTCGGCAGAGAATAATCCGGTAAAGTTACTGTTAGGTGCAATATGTCCCGGCCATCTTACTAAAGCAGGCACACGAAAAGCGCCTTCCCAGTTCGTATCCTTTTCTGAGCGAAAGGGAGAAGAGCCTCCATCAGGCCATTGATTTTTCATTGCACCATTATCAGTTGTATAAATTACAATCGTGTTATCGGCAATTCCAAGATCATCCAGTAGTTTTAACAATTCTCCTACCATACCATCATGTTCTACCAGACCGTCAGCCTGTATGCCCAATCCGGTTTTACCTTGAGAAGCAGGTTTCAGGTGAGTATATACGTGCATACGGGTAGAGTTAAACCATGTAAAGAATGGTTTTCCGGCTTTCACCTGACGGGTCATAAAATCTTTGGCTGCAGCCAGAAATTCTTCATCCACAGTTTCCATCCGCTTTTTTGTCAACGGACCTGTATCTTCAACCTTGCCATCAGCGGTAGAACGTAATACACCACGGGGGCCGAATTGTTTTTTAAATGCAGGGTCTTTCGGATAGTCGGGATTTTCAGGTTCTTCTTCAGCATTCAGGTGATACAGGTTCCCAAAAAATTCGTCAAATCCGTGCGCTGTAGGTAAATATTTATTCTGGTCTCCCAAGTGGTTTTTGCCAAATTGTCCACACATATAACCCAGAGGTTTCAGGAAGTCTGCAATAGTAGGATCTTCAGCTTGCAAACCGATTGGAGAGCCTGGAAGACCTACTTTGGTCAAGCCTGTACGGAACGGACATTGTCCTGTAATAAAAGCTGCTCTACCAGCTGTACATGATTGTTGACCGTAATACTGAACGAAAACCCCACCTTCATTACCAATACGATCAATATTGGGTGTTGTAAATCCCATCAGTCCACGACTATAGGCACTAACATTGGTTTGCCCTATATCATCTCCAAAGATAACAAGGATATTAGGTTTTTCGCTCTTTGAGGCTTTTTGCTGCGCATCTGCGTTTTGCGGAAGAATCGCTCCTGCGGCCAAAATGGCGCCGACAGCGGCCACTTTGCCACAATTTTTCAGTTTGTGTTTTAAGTTTAGTTTCATATACCTATGTATTAATAAAAAAGAATGAACAAAAATTTCTTTTGAATTTATCTATTTAACAACTTAATGAAAAAGAAGTTTATTGTTTTAATTACTTTTCGTACAACGGAATCCAATATGTCCCATTCCTGTGTCATAAGGAGTTCCTCTGCGGGCTGTAGGTCTGTAGCTTTCACAATATGAAGGATTGCATAGAAAGGAACCTCCTTTAGTGACTCTGCGTACTTCATCAGAGGTTCCTTTTACCGGTTGCGGAGTCCCTTCCCGCAACATGTCACAACTGATAGCCGACATTTGGGCATGATTTTCTTCTACATATGTATCCGCCGTCCAATTCCATACATTACCAGCCATATCATATAATCCATATCCATTGGGAGGAAAAGAACCTACGGGTGCAAGGCCTTCATATCCATCTTCTGCCGTATTATTATAAGGAAATTCTCCAGTGAAAGTGTTAGCCATATATTTACCATCTTTGATAAAAGAATTACCCCAGTAATAGCGGGTATTTTCCGATTTTCCCCGGCTGGCATATTCCCATTCCGCTTCTGTCGGCAATCGCTTGCCTGCCCACTCCGCATAAGCCATGGCATCATCCCAGGATACCTGAACTACAGGATAATTGTCTTTTCCTTCAATAGAACTACCTGGTCCTTGCGGATGTTTCCAATCGGCACCTGCCGTCCAGGTCCACCAACCAGTCATATCTCCTAAATCAACAGCCACTTGTGGTGGTGTGTACACTAAAGAGCCCGGTTGTAGTAATGATTCGTCTGGTTTGGGCGTTCCGGGAGGAAGTTGTTTTTTTATTTCATCCCAGTCAACAGGCCTTTCTGCAGTCGTAATATATCCGGTAGCCTCTGTAAATTTTTGAAATTCCGCATTGGTTACATCATATGTGTCAATCCAGAAACCTTCAAGTTTTACCTTATGCGAAGGCCGTTCGTTAGGCATACTATAAATATCGTCGGTACCCATTGTGAATTCTCCTGCAGGAATCCATACCATATTGTGGTGGGAAGAGACGTCAGATGAATTTTCCTTGTGATCTGTTGCTTTCATTTTTCCTTGTTGACATGCTGAAAATGAAAAAATTACAAATAGTAAAAGAGGAAATGCAAATTTTGTTTTCATATGAAATTTTGTTTTTATAAAATAAATATGGACGTATGTTTACAATAATAATATTTAATTAAAAGAACAATTAACTGGTGGTTTTGTTTGGAGAAGATGGCAGAAATAAGAAATGAATTGATTCTAATAAAGGACAATTTTTCAATGACTCCATGCGAGGCGATGGCATTATGTACAACCAGGAATATTTGCTTGTGTGAGTTGAGGTTAGGTTAACTTAAATCCGTTCAAGTCACAAATTTAAAATAAAAAAGCATTTACAATTTTCATCGTAAACGCTTGATTTTTAAGTGATCCCGACAGGATTCAAACCTGTAACCTTCTGATCCGTAGTCAGATGCTCTATTCAGTTGAGCCACGGGACCTTTTCTTTTGCGACTGCAAAGATAGTGCTAATTTTTAAACTGACAAAATATTCAGTAGATTTTACTCAATAAATTTAGGACTGAAGATCAAAAATCCTATGTTTAATCCGAAATTCCAGTTGTTTTTCGGAGAACTATAATAATTCCCATACAGACTGATGGAGGCAAAAGGAAGTTGTAATACTGCAGACAATTCGGTCATATATTCAAAGTCACTGAATAATTTTCCATAATATGCATTATTAAGTGCTCCTCTTTTGATAGGGTAAGCCGGCAAAAAACCATAAAAGTCTCCCCTGAGATGGAGAATACTACTTAATTTGTAAATAGGAATAACTCCTCCCGCCAAAAATTGATTGGCCCGAAAGGCTTCGTTGAAAACCAGTTTGCTGTGAGGTGTTGGAGTAAATGCCGGGGCCTGAATAACACTTTCGGTGTAATTACTCAATAGGTTTTTGCTGGATAAGACACCTTCGAGTAAATATCCGAAATTAAATTTTGATTTTAAGGAATGGTAATTATGAAGTTTTCCGTTGAACTGTATCCATGATTGGAAGTAAGATTGAACAGGCATTCGGGACTTTTTGTCGGCAGCCTCATAGTTTTCTGTTCCACTGAGATATTGTGCCATTAAAATATGCTCTTGTCCTTCAATCGGATACTGTTTGGCATCCAGTGTATTTTTTTTGATAGCTAAAGAAGACAGGAAGAGGTTGTTTGTACTCCTGTCAAAGTCTGTGTTCGCAAAATCAATATTGTTGGATTGGTAATAGTTGTCTCGCAAACTGCCATATCCCACAGAGATTTCTGTTTTTGCTTTGGTAAGAAATGGAAATCCCATGCGTAACTTAAAGTAGGCTTCCTCTTGTTGTATGAAAGTAGAAAGATCGTCTTCTATGAATAACTTTTCACTTTCATAATATTTTCTGTATGTGTAAGAACCAATACCTTTGACATACGTAGGCAGTTCAGCCGGTAATTCTACCCTCCCGGCTAATTGAACTCCATTAAAAGCATTACCCACCTGCATATCTAAATTGAAATTCATTGCATATATTCCCAAACTTTGATACCCAAGTCCGAGATATAACTGATTGGCATTGGACGATGATACGTTGCCACCGATTGCCACCCGGATTTCATTATCAATCATCACATTCAGGTGTAAATCGAAACATCTGTCATTTTCATTGTAAACAGCATGTGGAATAATTTCCCGGATCTTAGAGTCTGCAAGGAGTTTGAAATATGCTTTCTTGAAATCTTCCAGCGTAAAATAATCATCTGTGTCGTGATGCAATTGCCTCTCTATATAAGTCTTTTGTGCTTCCGTAACGCCATTGATGATAATATTTTTGAACAAGAGGGGAGGTAATTCTCTTTTGAAGGCATCCCTTCTCGCTTCTAATTCTTTTTCCGGCAAATTCCGGTGTACCTTTTGTTTGATACTGTCGGCAACCAGCATTCCCCGTTTATATCCCATATCAAAAAGTTCTTTTCCTTTTTGAAAGTCCAGTAAGCTGACATCAGTCAGTTTAAACCTGACCATGTAGCCTTCATCTTCGCGGATCCGGTACTCTGTGGGTTGCATGATCATATTTTCTATCTGGTCATATAAACTTTGTTCTGTAGGTTTTCTTTTTTCGTTTCCGACTACGGTGCAACCGATCAGGAAATCCGGATCGAAGGCTCTTTTCATCGGCCTGACCGGGAAATTGTTGTAAATTCCGCCATCATATAAAGGAATACTGTCTATAGTGATAGGTTTAAAAACAAGAGGAAAAGTCATGGAGGCGCGGACAGCATCTCCCAGATCACCTTGTCTGAAAACGACTTCTTTTTTATTGAAAATGTCGGAAGCAACACAAAGAAAAGGGACAAACAGGTGATCGAAATTTCCTTTACAATAAGCTGTTGCCTGACTAAAAAGGCCCATAAATGCCTGGTTCATTTGGATCGGATTGACCAGACTCCCGGAAAATTGTATGGATTTTATTTTAATTGAGTCTTTTAAATTAATGCTGAAATGTGTGAATTCAGGAGTTGGATCGGGTTTGCGGAAATAATAAAAATAATTTTCCTCTACTTTTCCTGACTGCCAGTATTTAAAATCTTCGGAAAGAAATAGCTCTAACATTTCGTCCGGGGAATATCCCATGGCATATAAACTCCCCACAATTGCCCCAATAGAGGTTCCTGCAATATAGTCAATAGGGATTTCATTTTCTTCTAAAGCTTTGATAAAACCAATATGCACAGCTCCTTTGGCTCCACCCCCGCTTAGCACCAATCCTATGGATTGAGAATAAATGTGCGGGATGAAACCAACAAAAATCCATATCAATAGAAGAAAGCGTTTCATGTTTTTTGAATTTAGCTTCAAAGGTATAAAATTTATTGAAAGCATGTTTTTTTTATTTCTAAAAACAATTGGTAGTTTTTTTTGTTATTTTTTTCGATGGTTTCTGTTAAATTGTTTTTCGGAGTAACAATCTATTACTTTATTTTGTAAAATAAGCAACTTTTGTTAAAAAACACAAAAACCATGCATTTTGTTTTTGTTAATATATTTTTTATCTATTTTTGTCCTCCATGAGAATTTTTGATTGTTTTATTAAAACAGATTTATTTATGAAAAAAATTTTGTTATTGCTTACATGCTTTTTTATAAGTATGGGACTTGCGATTGCACAAAATCGGCAGGTAACTGGAATTGTTGTTGATGATAATAATGACCCTGTGATTGGGGCTTCCGTAGAAGTTAAGGGTACTACTATTGGTACTGTTACCAGAATGGATGGACACTTTTCTTTAACAGTTCCGTCAACAGCCAATCTGATCATTGTGAGATATTTGGGAATGGATACTGTAGAAGAGGTAATTCAAAGCAATATGAGAATTACTTTATCTTCTTCAATAACAGGTTTGGATGAGGTTGTGATTGTTGCTTATGGTGTAGCCAAAAAGAGCTCAATAACAGGTTCTACTTCGGTTGTTTCCAAACAAAAAATTGAAACAGGTTCCAGAGAAGCGTTAGATAAAGCTTTGATGGGAAAGGTATCCGGAGTTAGAATCTCTTCTAATACTGGAGACCCGGGAGCTGCAGGAGAAACAAATATCCGAGGTATAAGTTCTGTTAGCGCTTCTTCTCGTCCACTCTATGTAATTGATGGTATTGCCGTTGATGCAGGAACGGATTTGAGTTCAACGGTAAAAAGTAGTAGTTTGATGGCTACAATCAATCCGGATGATATAGAAAGTGTTACAGTGTTAAAAGATGCAGCTGCAGCTTCTTTGTACGGATCTCGTGCTGCAAATGGAGTAATATTGATTACCACAAAGAAGGGAAAAGCCGGAAAAACCAAGGTGACATACAGAGGTGAATTCGGAAGAACCAAAATGGCGGTGAAACAGTTTGAGATGGCAAGTGGGGCTGGAACTATCGATTATTATAGAGAAGGAGCTGCCAACTATTATCTTACATTTGGAGAAGCTGCTACAAAAGCAGAAGCTTATGATCTTGTAGATTCGTATGGCGATTTGGAATATTATTTTGCAGATCCATCGGGAAGGACATCCACCAACTGGAGAGATGAAGTGTACCGTACTGCCAATGTGCAGGATCACGAAGTTTCTATTTCCGGAGGAAATGATAAAACAAGATTTTATCTTGGTTTTGGTTATAATGATACAGAAGGTATTGTAACAGGAAGTAGTTTTGATCGTTATTCAACTCGTGTCAATGTAGATCATAATTTGAATAAATATATTGATGTGGCAGTAAAACAGTCCATTGCTAAACTGAAACAAGATGGGTTCAGAGACCAGAATGAACAAGAACAAGGAATCGGTACCTCTTCTCCTTTGGGAATTTTGTTTGCAATGGATCCAACGGCTAAAGTATATAATGAAGACGGATCTATTAATCAAGGTGCAGGTTGGGGAAAAGTTTCCAACCCGCTCTCTATGTTGGGAGGAACAGGTTTATATGCTGAATTTGTTGAAAGTGAAACTTTCAGAAGTATAACCAATGGAGAACTTCTTGTTAAATTTATGCCGGAGCTTACATTTAAATCCATATTAGGATATGATTATACCATTGCTCAACACTTTGAATTCTGGAGTCCGAAAAGTGTGAACGGAGAAAACCTTCATGGTATGGGGTCAAGGGAAGACTTGACAAAAACAACTTTGGTAAGTTCCAATATCTTAAGATATGAAACCATTTTTAATAATCTTCATAACTTCAATGCCTTTGTGGGTTTTGAAACTGAGAAGATTAATTTATTAGATGTGTTTGCCGAAGCAAAGAATTATGCTTCATATAAGTTGCCTGAATTGGCAAATGGACAGCCAAGCCAGGCATCCAGTGCAAAATATGAGTCTACAATGTTATCCTATCTGGCAAATGCAAATTATAATTATGCAGAGAAGTATTATGTCTCAGGAAGTTATCGTAGGGATGGTTCCAGCCGCTTGGGAGAAGACAACAGATGGGCAGATTTTTATTCGGCTTCTTTAGCCTGGAGAATAAGTCAGGAAGATTTTCTGAAAGATTCTGATTTATTTACAGATTTGAAGTTCAGGGCTTCTTATGGTACTAATGGGAATTTGCCAACAAACTTCTATATCAATCAATCCATGTATGCCTTTACAGGTGGCTACGGATCTGAAAGTGCTATTTACTGGGACCAGCCGGGAAATAAAGAATTAGGTTGGGAGAAATCAGAAAACTTCAACATCGGCTTTGAATGGTTAATGTTTGATCGCTTTGGTTTGAATGTAGAATATTATAATAAAACAACATCTTCATTATTATTTGATAATCCTACTTCTTATGCTTATGGTTATAGCCAGATCATGACAAATATGGGTAATATTAAGAACTCAGGTATAGAAGTTGACATTAATACAAAGAATATTCGTTCCAAAAATTTCACATGGAATACGGATTTCAACTTTACATGGCAAAAAAATGAGATTACAGAATTACCTGATGGTGCAGATGTACAGTATGGAGATGGAAATATGTACTTGTTGAGAGAGGGTGAATCCATTCATACTTTTTATTTACCTGTATGGAAGGGTGTAGATCCGGAAACAGGTTTAGGTATGTTTTTAATTGATCCGAATGATGAAAGTAAGGGAGTTACAAATTATTATTCAAGAGCTGGTAAAACGGTAGTAGGAAAAGCTCTTCCGGATTTTCTTGGAGGGATGACTAATACATTTACCTATCGTGATTTTGATCTTTCTTTCTTGATTACCTATCAATATGGAGGAGATATGTTTGATTATCCCGGTTATTTTGCAAATAGTGATGGTGTGAGAATCGGAACATTTGGAATTTTGAAAGAAGTGGAAGGTAATTATTGGAAAAACCCTGGAGATATCGTGGATAATCCTAAACCAATCGCTTGGTCAAATCCATATCGTTCAGATAGATGGTCCAGCAGAACAATTTTATCCACAGACAATATCCGGTTAAGAGAATTGTCTTTTGGTTATAAGTTGCCGGTGTCAAAAATTGATGTGTTAAAAGATTGTTTGAGTGGTGTGAGATTTTATGCAAAGGCAAACAACCTGTTAATGATTTGGGCTAAGACAAAAAATGTAGATCCGGATGTTTCTTTGAATGGCTACCGTCAGGTAGATACTCCAGTTGCTAGTTCTGTAGTATTTGGAATTAATGTTGAATTTTAATTTATACAATGAATATGAAAAAGTTTTTAATTATATCAAGTTTTCTAGCAGCATTAATACTTTCATCTTGTAGTGATTTTTTGGATACAGACTCTTCATCAGGTTTGCCGCCGGAAGAATCAATCACCAATCTGGATGATTTGAGAAATGCAGTGAATGGTGTGTATATGGTACAAACAGGTGCATATAGACCAAATTCTTCTTCTGATTATGTAAGGGGTGTTTACGCTGGCGATTTTATCTTGTTCGCTGATTTGAGAAGTGGAGATTTTGAACCGATAGATACATATAACCAAATTGCTCCGGTTGCATTTTATACTGTAGATAGATATCATACTATTGCTGAAAATTATTATGCAGCATTTTATGAGTGTCTGGCTAAAATCAATAGTGTTCTTGAATTAGCTGGAGAAATGGATCAAAAAGATAAGGATACTGATACCTATAAAAATTTGATCGGAGAATTGTATACTCTTAGAGCTCTTTTCCATTTTGATCTGGCTCGTTTGTATGCTCATCTGCCTACTATAGCTGATGATGTTGATGCTCCTCAATCAGGTATTGTGTTGTCGGATGAAGTCTTTGATTCTAGTATTAAGAAAAAGAGAAGTACCATTGCTCAGACATATCAATTTATTTTAGATGATTTGGCTCGGGCTTTTGAAAGTACCATGTCTGTTAAAAAACAAAACGGAAGAGTCAATTATTGGACTGCCAAAGCAATTCAGGCCAGGGTATTCTTATATTTGGGCAGAGATCAGGATGCTCTTGAAGCTGCAGAAGAGGTAATTAATGATTCTCCTTATGCTCTTTACTTGCGCGATGAATATACTTCAGTCTGGTCTAAGGAAAATACTTCGGAATCTATATTTGAAATTCTGACTACTTCTATTTATAATGCACAGAGAAATTCTGCTGGTTTTTATACCCATGCAGATGGCTATGCAGAATGTGGTGTGACTGAAGATTTCAAAGAGTTTCTGGAATCCAGAACTTCAGATATCCGTGCCGAATTAATAGCATATGAAGAAGCTTCAGATGATTATGGTACTTTTAATGAAGCGTATTATCCTCAAAAGTATCCGGGAAGAAGTGGTGACCTATATCAAAATAATCCTAAGGTGGTTCGTTTGTCTGAAGTTTATTTGATCGCAGCTGAAGCTGCTGTGAAAATTCCGGGACAAGAATCAAAAGCAGCCGACTATATCAATAGGTTAAGAGGCAAAAGAATTGACGGTTATGTTGATGTTGCTTCAGTTACTTTGGATGATGTCATCACAGAAAGAAGACTGGAACTTTTTGCAGAAGGTCATTACGCTTGGGATCTTTGGAGGAATATGAAATCTCTCGTAAATATCAATGGGGATGAGATCAACTATGATGATTACAGAACAGTTTTACCTATTCCTCAAAGAGAAATAGATATTTATTCTGAATTGAAACAAAATGATGAATATTAAGTATTCTAGACTCTAAAAGTTTTGGAGTTAATAAAAAAAACGGATTTGTAATTTTACAAATCCGTTTTTTTTATTAATATCATATCTGAAAGTCCTTACATCATCTCCACACTCCTCTTCACAAAATTGCTCAAAGCCTCTCCCTGTAACAATCCATTGGACAACAACGCCAAATCCACCAGCTGACTGGCAACCTCTTTGTTCCCTTCCTTATCTTCCTGCACTTTCTTCACCAACGGATGATCTAAGTTCAATACCATATTATAAGAATTCGGCATCTCACCATAGAAATTAAATCCGGTTTGCATAGCCGACATCTCTTGCATACGTCTCATAAACTCATTCCGGGTAATGGTAACAGGAAGAGATTTTTCTCCTAAGTGTTCAAACATCACCACAAAATCGGTTTTGTCCATTGCCGGAATGACTGCCTTGAAAGTGTCGATCATCGCTGTTTTTTCCTCTTCGGAAAGAGATACTTCTTTGTTATCTGCTTTGCGGATCAGATTGTCTACGACATCACTGTCAACACGCACAAAATGACTCTTTTCTAATTTTTGTTCCAGCAATCCTACAAAATGGATATCTAATTGTCCATCCATCAAAAGCACATCATAGCCTTTATTTCTAGCAGCATCAATGTAGGCGTATTGGGCATTCTTATCACTGGTATACAGGTAAACCAAAGAATTATCTTTATCAGTTTGATTGTCTTTGATTAGAGTTTTATATTCTTCAAGAGTGAAAAATTTCTCATCCATATTTTTCAACAGGACGAATTTTTCTGCTCTTTCATAAAATTTCTCATCACTTAGTGTTCCATATTCGACGAACAGTTTCAGGCTATCCCATTTTTCTTCGAATTGCGCCCGGTCTTTTTTGAAAAGCTCTTCCAGTTTATCAGCTACTTTTTTGGTAATGTGGTTGGAAATCTTCTTCACATTACTATCGCTTTGTAAGTAGGAACGGGAAACATTCAATGGAATATCCGGAGAGTCGATAACGCCATGTAATAAAGTCAGGAATTCAGGAACAATACCTTCTACTGAATCTGTTACAAATACCTGGTTGCAGTATAACTGTATTTTATTCCGTTGTAAATCCAGGTTGTTTTTTATTTTCGGGAAATAAAGAATACCGGTTAATTTGAACGGATAATCTACATTCAGATGGATCCAGAATAACGGTTCTTCCGACATCGGATAAAGATCTTTGTAAAATTTCTTATAATCTTCGTCAGTCAGATCTGCCGGTTTGCGTGTCCACAGAGGATTAGGATCGTTGATTACATTATCTTCTTCCGTATCCACATATTTATCCTCTTTCCATTCCTGTTTTTTGCCGAAAACGACCGGAATCGGGAGGAAACGGCAATATTTCTTCAACAATCCTTCTATTCTGGATTTTTCAAGAAATTCTTTATTTTCATCATCGATGTATAAAATGATGTCCGTACCGCGGTCTTCTTTTTTGGTTTCTGTGAGAGTATATTCCGGAGAACCGTCACATGACCATTTCATAGCCGGGGCATCCGTATGTGATTTGGTGATGATTTCCACTTTTTTTGAAACCATAAAAGCAGAATAAAAACCTAAACCGAAATGACCGATAATGGCATTGGCATCTTTTTTATATTTATCCAAAAAGTCATTGGCACTTGAGAATGCAATTTGATTGATGTATTTATCAATCTCGTCTTTGCTCATGCCCACTCCGCGATCGGAGATTGTAATGGTTTTTTTGTCTAACGTGATACGTACACTCAAGTCGCCCAGTTCACCTTTGAATTCTCCCACGGATGCCAGGGTTTTCAGTTTTTGAGTAGCATCTACTGCATTTGAAACCAATTCCCGGAGGAATATTTCATGATCACTGTATAAAAACTTTTTGATAATGGGGAAAATGTTTTCAGTCGTTACCCCGATATGTCCTTTTTGCATAATATAATGTGATTAGTTTTTTAATGATTTATATGCAGAAAAGCGAGCAAAAAAAATGCCAGACAGGAATGTCTGACATTTTGACGCACTTGTGCAATAAAAAAGATGCGCTTTATTTTTTCAGGGCTTCGAAAATCAGACCTTCGAGCTCTTCAGCCAGTTCTGGATTGTCTTTCAGGCAATCTTTGGCAGCTTCACGTCCCTGTCCTAATTTAGTGTCATTATAGCTATACCAGGAGCCACTTTTTTTGACAATTCCGAGCTCGGTTCCCAAATCTACTATTTCACCTGTTCTTGAGATTCCTTCGCCAAACATAATGTCGAATTCTGCTTTCCGGAAAGGAGGAGCTACTTTGTTTTTCACTACTTTTACCCGGGTCTGGTTTCCTTTTACTTCTTCTCCATCTTTAATCGCAGAAGCTTTCCGGATGTCCAACCGTACAGAAGCATAAAACTTCAGGGCATTACCTCCGGTGGTAGTTTCCGGATTGCCGAACATAACACCGATTTTATCCCGTAACTGGTTGATGAAGACACAGGTTGTATTTGTTTTGTTGATGGCAGCAGTTAATTTTCTCAAAGCCTGCGACATCAAACGCGCTTGTAGACCCATTTTCGAATCACCCATTTCACCTTCTAATTCGGCTTTGGGAGTCAGGGCTGCCACAGAGTCAATCACTATGATATCAATGGCAGATGAACGGATCAATTGTTCGGCAATCTCCAAAGCCTGCTCTCCTGAATCCGGTTGTGAGATCCAGAGATTCTCTACATCTACCCCTAATTTTTCTGCATAAAAACGGTCGAAAGCATGCTCCGCATCAATAAAAGCTGCAATACCTCCGGCTTTTTGAGCTTCAGCAATGGCATGAATGGCAAGGGTGGTTTTACCGGAAGATTCCGGCCCGTAGATTTCAATGACACGTCCTCTGGGATAACCTCCTACACCAAGGGCTGCATTCAAGGCAATGGATCCGGTAGGAATCACGGCAACTTCTTCGACAATGTTGTCACCCATTTTCATGATAGAGCCTTTACCGTAATTTTTTTCAATCTTATCCATTGCAGCCCGTAAAGCTTTCAATTTTTCCGCATTGGGTTGTGGCTTGTTGAAATTAATTTCTGCGTTTTGTTCTTTTTCCGACATAATAATTTTTTATTTTTATATTGTTGATTAATGAATGTCAATGAGACAAATAGTCTCATTGAGAAAAACGTAAAACCTAAACTACATTCAAAATTTGATTGGCGTGTTCACTTGTTTTGATCTCTTTCGGTTGGAAGACTTTTTCAATGATACCTTCTTCATTGATAAGAAAGGTGGTACGAAATGTTCCCATGTATTTTCTTCCATACATACTTTTCTCTCCCCAGACACCGAATGTTTCAACCAATTCTTTGTCTGTATCGGCAATCAAATCGAATGGCAATTGCTCTTTTTTGATAAATTTGAGATGTGATTTCTCATTATCTACGCTTATTCCGATTACTTCATAACCGGCTTTACGCAGAGCAGAGTAATTATCCCTGAAGCTACAGGCTTCGGCTGTACAACCGGAAGTGCTGTCTTTCGGATAAAAATACAAAACCAGTTTCCGGCCTTTATAATCACTTGCTTTGATGATTTTACCGTGTTGGTCTTTACCTAGAATTTCAGGGATTTTATCTCCTGTTGTTAATGCCATATTATTTTAACTTATAGTTTTCAAAATTTGTTATTAGACTGCCATGAATGATTCGTTCTATATAAATCTGATTGTCATTTATTGTATAAATAATTAGTCCAATCTTTATAATTAATCTTTCGTAGGTTCTGGTGATAAATGTTGTAAATAATTTGATAACAATTTCCGGAATAAATTAGAGAGTTTATTCTTCGGATCATACCTCTATAAAAACGTTCCGCAGTAATAGGGGCAAATAAATTTTGTTCAATATAATCTACAACGGAAACGAGGACATTAATGGCTTTGGTTGAATAAAAAATATGATAACTCATACAGGAAGTTTGGTGCCAATTCTTTCATTCAACATCAAAGCAAAAGCCTTCTCCGCTTCTTTTGCAGGTATATACCCTTCCGGAACACGATCTTTTACAGGTGTAGCTCTGGAAGGTTTTTCTATTTGCAATTGTAATCTTTTTTTCTTGTTTTGGTAGTCTGTTTTCAATGTCGCCATAATAACGTAAATTTTTTCACAAAGTTATATTATTATTTTTTGAATTACAAGCTTTTTATTTTACAATCAACTTTGCAACTTTTTCTTTGAATCTGACGATATAAATTCCGGATGGAACAGATAAATTTACTTCTGTAATATTCTCTGTTACTTTTTGTTGTTTAATAAGTTGTCCGGATGTATTATATATATGGATGCAGGCATCTGTAAAATCTTCATTATCTCTTATTTTTATGGATATTGGTTGATTTTTTGTTACAATGCCTGGGTAAATATGCAATTTTTTATCATTGTCAGATAATAATAAATTATCTATGGATGTGTCTGTGCCGGTATCTGTCAAAGAAAACCAACTCAAGACCGGATCATTAGTTCCTGTTTTTGAGATGCTAATGGTAATATATGGATTATCTGCCGACAGATCAGTCAGTTTGAAACTGAAATTCTGGGCAGTTTCGGTACTGTTGCTTGCAGTTCCCAGTGATTTAGTTGTACTTTCTCCGGATTCATTTTCGTAGATCATGGAGATACGCATGCTGCGTGACAGTCCGAACCATTCCTGAAACCCGACAACTAATCTGTATGATCCGTTCTTCAAAGCCAACTTGTAGTCAATTGTTTTATTGCTATGAGCCAACCATCCACTTGCATAAGCATTTTTACTTTCTTTGTTGTTATAGTCGAAATCTGTACCAACAATTCCGGTGTATCCCCATCCGCTTTTTTCGGAAAAAGCCTGATCATACCTTTCTGTGTTGATAAGGCGCGGAGCTAATTGTTTGGTCATAATACTGTCATATATTTCGGAGCCGGCAGTTCCGCCACAGTCAATATAATACAATAACTTTTCCGGAATATTAATTGCTTTAGCTTTTGCAGTCATCGTTGTACCGTCTATTGTAAATGTACCGCTGATATTCACTAAAGAGGCCGGAGCCAGGTTGCTGATATTGGATTTCCAGGAAATATCAAAATACTGATCTTCCCATTCTGTTTTTTTACGTACTTGCACACATACTTTTTCGGGAAGATCTTCATTCCGGAAATAGATATTCTTATATTGTTCGGCGTCAAGTTTGATATAATTAATGGAATCAAATGCACTCAGGTTCCAGTCTGTTCTGCTTTTTAGCTGAATACCTTGTGATGCAGTGAAGGTGACCGGTAGCCATACATAGCGGGAATCTTTCAGGTCGGAACTGTTCCATCGGTCTCCCATATAAATGAATAATCCGTTTGCTGTATCTACCGGGAAAACGCAAGTACTTTGTGTGCGGAAGGTCAGATTAGCGGGATGGGGGATACCTGCCTGGTTCACACAGGGATCACCCATGTTTTTCCATTCTCCGAAAATTTCATTAGCCATCCAGTATTGTCCCTGGTTGGGATCCCAACCGGTAGCTCCGGATGTAATCATATAATAGATACCATTATATTTGAACATGGCAGGAGCTTCCCTTTGCGCCCCTGGGAAGAGGCGAACGAAATCCACTTTGTTTTGGGCTAATCCTACAGGGGTCTGGGCTACATCCAGATCAGTATATTCGTCATTGAGCCTGGAGATAAACATGGTACGATTTTCTTCGCTGGAATAAATAATGTAGGCCGTATTATCGTCGTCCACAAACAAGGTCATGTCACGGGCATATCCCCGGTAGTTGCTTGCTTCGTACCATTGGCTTCCATATGCATCATCCGGCAGCTGGTGTAACCTGGAGCGTTTAATGAATTTATAAGGACCGGTAACGTTGTCTGAAATGGCAACACCGGCTCCTGCAAATCCGTAATTGGAATTATCGGCATGAAACCAGATAATATATTTATTGGTTTTTTTATTGTAAATCAATTTAGGGCGTTCTATGACCCTGCTGCTTCTGATACCATCGTATACGGCATCTTTTTCCTCAGAAGTAAGATCTCCGTATAATGACTTGAAGTAAGAGTCAGTATCAAATGCACTTTTGCTTGACATTACCCGCATCACATATCCTTCAAACTTCCAATTGTAAAGATCATCCGAAGAATACATGCATATGTGGCGGCTACCGTTTCTGTTTTCACCCACCCAATACCATTTGTCTCCGATTTTTTGTACCTGGCCTCCATGTGCCTGGATGTGGTTTCCATCAGAATCTAACCATAAGCCGCCGGTTACTCCGTCAAAGCAATCTCTCGTTTCTGCTGATAATATCAAAGGGAAAAGCAGAAAAAATATTCCGAAAAATAACTTGCATTTTCCGGAATTCATCATTTTTAATAGTTGTGTCATTCCTGGTATTTTCTTTAAGTTATACAAATCCCTCATGGGAATTAAAAACTAAGAGTTAAAAATTAAGCATTGGTTTAAAGATAAAATCTAAAAAAACAACTTTTAACCTTTAACTCTTGATTTTTAACTCAATATTCTGGAATCCAGATCGGTTATAAAGTTAGTTCTACACTTCCAGGTCTATATTCAATAATTCGTGCCAGGGCAATCCTTGTTTATTGAGTTGTTCCATAAATGGATCCGGATCGAACTCTTCCACATTGAATACACCCGGTTGTTTCCATAGACCTTTCATGAACATCATGGCTCCGATCATCGCAGGAACACCAGTTGTATAACTAACTCCCTGGGTACCGGTTTCCTTATAGGCATCCTGATGTTTACAGTTATTGTAAACATAGTAGGTGAGTTTTTCTCCTTTTTTGTCCAATCCTGAAATACGACATCCGATGGAAGTTTCTCCGGTGTAATTTTCTCCCAGATCTCCGGGATTGGGGAGTACAGCTTTTAAGAATTGGATAGGAACAATTTCCACCCCATTATATATTACAGGATCAATACGAGCCATGCCAATATTTTGAATAACACGGAGATGTGTCAGGTATTCTTGTCCAAAGGTCATCCAGAAACGGGCGCGTTTCAGTGTGGGAAAATTTTTGACCAGAGATTCCAGTTCTTCGTGATAAATTACATAAGATTCTTTTGGGCCGATATGAGGATAGTTCAACGGTTGATGGATTTCATGGGGTTCAGTATACACCCACTGTCCGTTTTCCCAATATTTTCCTTTCTGGGTTACTTCACGGATATTGATTTCAGGATTGAAGTTGGTGGCAAAAGCTTTGCCATGGTCGCCGGCATTACAGTCAACAATGTCTAAAGTCTGTATTTCGCTGAAATGATGTTTGGCTGCATATGCAGTAAACACGCTGGTTACTCCCGGGTCAAATCCGCAGCCTAAGATGGCGGTTAGTCCGGCTTGTTTGAACCTGTCCTGATAGGCCCATTGCCATTTATATTCGAATTTAGCTTCATCCAATGGCTCATAATTGGCTGTATCCAGATAGTTAACTCCGCAAGCCAGACAAGCATCCATGATGGTCAGATCCTGGTAAGGAAGCGCTACATTGATCACCAATTCAGGTTGGAAAGATTTGAACAAAGCAATTAATTCTTCTACATTATCAGCATCTACCTGAGCCGTTTTTATTTTATTTCCGCCTATAGATTTGGCTATAGCATCACACTTGGAGCGCGTACGACTGGCTAACATGATTTCTGTAAAAACATCCGGATTTTGAGCCACTTTATGAGCGACAACCGTTCCGACACCACCGGCGCCAATAATAAGAACTTTACCCATTTTTAATTCTTGATTTTTAATTCTTAATTCTTCCGGCAAATATACATGATTTTTTTGAAAAATGATAGCAGAAAAATATTGATCAGATTTCTTAACATCAAATGCTTGTAATTTGAACTACTCCGGATTATCTTTGTATTTATATTTTGATTGCTTTTATATGAAAACATTATTGGAAGTTGCTTTAATACTTATACTATCTGTGGTTGTAATAGCTTGTTTGGATGATAACGGATCAAATTATCAAACTTTTACCAATGAACCTCTGATTGTTAATGAAGTAACTCCTACTACTATCGTTGATAACGGATTTGTCAATAGTCCCTTTTTTTATGCCCCGATGCTTGATGGAACCGGCCTGGAGAAAGGACAATGTATGTTTGCCAATTTTCGGATTGATTATGAAAAACAGACAACCCCCCAAAGTTATACAATCAATGAATGGTATGGCAGTACGTTGGTTGACAGTACAAAGGCGGTATTTGACAGCATATCAACGATTCTTGATATTCCTCTTTACAAAGTAGATATTTTTTCCAGAAATTCTTCAGAAACATTTCTGATAGATTCTTCAGTTGTTTTTATGACTTTTGCCCAAAGAAATGTTCCGGAAACGAGTCTTCAATACAGAATGATTTATAACGACAAGACAATAGGTAGCGCATCCACTAATCCAAGTGTTTATGTTTATCTGCATTCGGGAGATGAACAAACAAATCCATCTTCGGCAGGAGAAAATTCTTCTGCTTTATTGAGGAGCGTTAGTGATGCCGATACGCTGGTCAATGTCCCATATGCATTTGATGTTAGTCCTTTTCTGTACTATTTGGGTGGAACTGCGGGAAAAACATTGAACATAGAAGTGATGTGTTATGCCGGGAAAAAGGATGAAAAAGGTCAGGCTATATTTGAAAAGCTGGGAACAATTGTCACAAAAGTGAGGAATAAGCCTGCAGCTTCCTGATCTATCGCTTTCTGTTTACATAAAAAACTTGTACCTTTGCCAGTCCAAAATTGATTGTAAATGTTCAAGAAAATCTTTCAACGCATATTTCTTATTATTGTACAACCGGCAAAGGCCTGGCATGTATTGGAAGAGGATGATATGGAAGACGAAAAATTTCTGTCACATTATCTTTATCCTATTTTTGGAATCATAGCTTTGGCTGCATTTATTGGTTCTTTTATTTCTTATAAGTCCGTGGAATTGGCCCTGAAGTCTTCTATTCAGGAGTTTGTTGCTTATTTTGCCGGATTTTATTTAGCTGTTTTTTTGTTGAGGGAGTTGATTGCCCGTAAGTTTGACTATGCAGTTCCCGCGAAAAACCAGCACTTTGTAGCCTATGCATCTTCTTTGATATATATGGTAAGTATTTTGGTTTCTTTGTTGGGATTTCATATGCTCTTACTTTTTTTACCTTATACCATTTATATCATTTGGGAAGGTTCGTTGTCTTATATGAAAATCAGGGAAGACGATCAGGTGAGGTTTGCTGTTATTGCTACCCTGATTGTATTCGTACCTTATATGATCGGATTTATTATTAATAAATTTATGCTTATCACTCCACATGCAACAACCGGCTAATAATATCAATATAAAGAATAAACGCGCCACTTTCGATTATGAACTGATCGAAACATTTGTTGCCGGTATTGTGCTTACAGGAACTGAAATAAAATCGGTTCGCCTGGGGAAAGCCAGTCTGGTAGATACATATTGTATTGTGGTAAATAATGAATTATGGGTGAAAAATATGAATATTACCGAATATTTTTACGGTTCATACAATAACCATGAAGCCCGGAGAGACCGTAAATTACTCCTGAATCGTAAGGAAATCAATAAAATATCCCGTCTTTCAAAAGATACCGGTTTTACAATTGTCCCGACCCGTCTTTTTATCAATGAAAAAGGTTTAGCCAAACTTGTTATCGCAGTGGCCAAAGGGAAAAAAGAATATGACAAACGTGAATCCATTAAAGAAAGGGACGATAAGAGAGCTATGAGCCGGATGTTTCACAGTTAATGTTATTGAATGCTCAATAATGTATCAGGTTTCTTGAAATACCGAATACAACAGCAATAATCAGTAATATCAGCAAAGTACGATCCCCATAAAGCCGTTCGAATAATTTTGGATGGCTTTCTTTTTTATCAGAGAGGTTGAAAAAAAGAAGAACAGCGAAATAAGGAATTAACAGGAAAAGAAAAGGATTGCCATGGAAAGCCCCGGAAAGTTGTCCGTGCAATAAATGATGAATCATTTGCTGTAATCCGCAAAGGGGACATTGGTATCCGGTGAAACGATGAAGCGGACAAAAAAGGAAAAAATGGTGTTCCAGCGGATTGTATAAAAAATAAATGATTGCCGCTACACATATAATGGTAACGGCAATCATTCGTTTATAAATTTTTCCGGAAACCGGCATCTGTTATATGCTGTCGGATGTTGATAATGAATCGAAATCTACATCCTGAGGAATTATTCCGGTCAATTTGCGGTAAACCAAAGCTAATCCGATGACTTGCATAGGGGCTGTTACGAAGATTCCGATACCACAGCAAAGCGCTCCCAGCATATTGATCAGATAGAAAACAATATACAGCAAGATCAGATTCAACGTATTTCCTTTCGTAGCCTCCCAACTTTTGGATAAGGCGTCGATTGCATTATAATCTTTATCAATGATAAAGAAATAAAATGTTATCAGTCTTGCGCCTACAATAATTCCGGGAATAACACATAGGATAAAACCTATCCATACAATGATAGCATACAGGATAGCTCCTAATAGTAAATTGAGAATTTTTTTGAATGAAACGGAAAAAGCAGAGAATGTGGCTTCCTGCCCGTCGGCTGCCATCAATGCCATGTTGTAATAACCTGCCATGAAAACACAGGACAGAACAAATACTAACAAAAGCATCAAAAGAAACGAAAATCCGAATATTCCGGCAAGTATTCCGGATATATCTTCAGGAGAAGAGACATTCCCCATAGAGATGACTCCAATCCCTCCGAATAATACGAATATCAGAAAAATAACAAGTGTAAATCCCAGGATAGTTCCTGCAAAAATCCAGATGTTCTTTTTGATAGCTTCCCATGATTGGCTCACAATATCGCCAATCGATAAATCAATTGTACTCATAATGATTTGGTTTAAGAATTTTATTTTGCAAAAATAAGGAACTTATTCAATATTCTTTCTTACTTTAGTTAAAAATTCTTTCATTTCTGCAGAATCTTTTTTCTCGATAATACAAAGCAGATGAGCCAACTCTTTTCTGATTTCTTCTACCTGTTTGGGAGTATAGGGATTGAACAGGATTTCCGTCAGCAGAAAATCATCTTCCGAAAGCAATCCCCGGGCAATACTCATATGTTTTTTGAAGGTAGTTCCCGGCGCTTCCTGGTGTTTCATTACGGATGCAAAGACCAGGGTTGATGCAAACGGGATAGACAGGGAATAGGCTATCGTTTCATCATGCGCTTCAAAAGAGTAATCGAAAATATTTAGCTTCAATGAACCGTACAGGTCTTTGAAAAATACTTTCCCCAAATGATCTGATTCGGAAATAATAATGGCATTTTGTGATGACAAATCAGTCAGGTTGGCAAAAGTAGGACCAAACATGGGATGAGATGATACAAAAGGATGCCCTGCTTTTTCGTAAAATTCCTTCAAGCCTGTTTTTACAGATGCAATATCGGAAATAATACACCGGGAAGACAAGAATGGCAAAACTGTTTCAAATGCGGAAATGGTATATTTTACCGTCGCACAGTTAATGACTAATTCAGGATTGAATGCTTTGATTTCTTCCGGCTGAGTCATGCGGACGGTATTGTACATAAACCGTAAACGCTTGGGATCAGGATCATATACAGCCAATTCGTGATCAAAACTTAAAATGTCAGTGAAGAAAGATCCCATCTTTCCGGCACCTAAGATCAATATTTTCATTGGTTCATGATTTCTATTTGAACGCGGACGGATTCTTCGTGAATCGCTTCCAGCACTACTTTCATAAATTCTTCCGACATTCCCAATTGTTTGGCCATAGCAATACGTTTGTTCAGGATTTCATCATAACGGGGAGTTTGTAAAACAGGCATATTATGTTCTTTTTTGTAGACCCCTATCTCGTTAGATATTCGCATGCGTTTGGCAAGGACTTCCAACAATTGATCATCCATCTCATCGATTTGTTTACGCAGTTCCGAGAGATTTTCTGTAGTTTGCTTTGTGTCACGGATCACCAACAAATTTAACATGTAATCCAGTACATCTGGGGTGAGTTGTTGTTCTTTGTCACTCCAGGCGCAATCAGGGTTACAATGTGACTCGACAATCAAGCCGTCGAAATTCAGATCCATAGCTTGCTGACTGAGTGATGCGATCAATTCCCGCTTTCCACCGATATGACTTGGATCGCAAATCATGGGAAGTTCCGGTAGCCGGCGATGTAACTCAATAGGAATGTGCCATTGTGGAAGATTCCGGTATATTTTCTTATCATAAGAACTGAATCCACGATGAATTACACCTAGTTTTTTTACACCGGCATTATATAAACGCTCAATAGCCCCAATCCACAACTCCAGGTCGGGATTAACCGGATTCTTTACTAAAACCGGAATGTCAGTTCCTTTTAAAGCATCCGCAACTTCCTGTACAGCAAAAGGATTCGCAGTAGTACGCGCTCCAATCCATAACATATCAATGTTATATTTTAAAGCTTCGTATACATGTTTTTGAGTAGCAACCTCAGTAGATACATACATGCCGGTTTCTTCTTTTACCCTTTTGAGCCAAGCCAGTCCATCTGTTCCAACCCCTTCAAAACCTCCCGGTTTAGTCCGTGGTTTCCAGATCCCGGCTCTGAAAATTTTAATACCTTTAGATGCCAACTGTTTAGCAGTCTCCATTACCTGTTCTTCCGTCTCTGCACTGCAAGGGCCTGCAATAACCAATGGTCTTTTTGCTTCAATACCCGGCAATAAAATAGATTTCAACTCCATATCCCTATTATTTTTTGTTAAACTTGTCTTGACTTTTTTTGGACGCGAATTTGAACGAATTAAACGAATAAAAGCGAATTAAATAAAAAGATTTGTTAAAATTAGTTTAATTAGTTCAAATTAGCGTCCAAAAAATATTTAGAATAAAATCAGTTAAAAGTCAAAATGACTTTGTTATTAATTAAAATTTCCCTTTGATTCTCTTCAATGCTTCTTGTAGCAATTCTTCCGGACAGCACAACGAAATCCGTACATGTCTTTTTCCATTACTTCCGAATATAAATCCCGGAGTGATAAATACTTTTTTATCATACAAAATTTTATCGGCTAATTCTCCACTGTCCTGATATTGATCTGGAATCTTACCCCAAAGGAACATCCCCACCTGATTCTCTTCATAAGTACACCCTAATGTCTGCATGATCTTTTCGGCGATGATTCTTCTTTTTCTGTAAACCTTATTCATATTATCATGCCACTCTGCTGTATTTTTTAGAGCTTCAACAGCAGCCAGCATCATCGGCTTGAATTGTCCTGAATCGATGTTGCTTTTTACTTTCAGTACCCAGGAAATAAATTGGGGGTTTGAGGCCAACAGGGCCATACGCCATCCAGGCATGTTATGTGATTTGCTCATCGAATTCAATTCGATACAAATGTCTTTAGCTCCTTCTATTTGTAAGATACTAAGCCGGTTGTCATTTAAGATAAAACTATATGGATTATCGTTGACAATGACAATGCCATGTTTTTTCCCGAAATCAACCAATCGTTGGAATAAGTCTAAAGATGCATTCGCTCCTGTAGGCATATTCGGATAATTTACCCACATCAATTTAACTTTACTCAGGTCTCTTTGTTCCAAAGCATCCAGATCGGGTTGCCAGTTCAATTCTTCTTTCAGGTCATAGGGAATGATGTTGGCTTCGACCAACTGACTGACGGAACTGTAAGTAGGATATCCCGGATTGGGAACCAAAACTTCATCTCCAGGGTTCAGGAATGCCAGCGATATATGCAGGATTCCTTCTTTAGAGCCAATCAAGGGCTGTATTTCTGTTGCAGGATTTAAATCCACATGGTACCATTTCTTGTACCAATCAGCAAATCCCTTCCGTAATTCCGGAATGCCTACATAAGGTTGATAGCCATGTACATCAGGTTTACGTGTTTCCTCACACATTTTTTCAATGGTAGCTTCGGAAGGAGGCAGGTCCGGACTTCCGATACCCAGGCTGATAACATTCATACCTGCAGCATTCATTTCCGCTACTTCTTTCAATTTTTTTGAAAAATAATATTCCGAAACCGATTGGAGGCGGTTGGCCGGTTGAATTTCTTTAAACACTTTGTTTTCCTTCTTCATATTCTCCGAGTATTTTAAAATCTTTTGTTAGAGGTATTATTGCATCTAATGCTTGTCTGTATCGCATGAAATCCGTATATTTCAAATCGATGTAGAACAGGTATTCCCATTCTCTTCCGATGATAGGTACAGATTGTATTTTTGTTAGATTGAGATCATAGAAGGAAAGGATAGAAAGTACTTTGGACAGGCTGCCTTCCGAGTGTGGAAGTGCAAAAACGAGGGAAGATTTATTGGTATTCTGACTCTGTACCAATTCCTCGGCAGCCCACCTGTCGGCCAATAACAGAAAACGGGTGAAATTGCGTTTGTTTGTTTCAATGCCTTCTTCCAGAATTTTCATTCCATATATTTCAGCTGCATATTTTCCACAGATAGCTGCATGTCCTTTGAGCTTTTTTTCTGCAATTTCCCGGGCGCTGGAGGCCGTGTCATCTTTTTCTACAATCTTGATATTCGGGTGGTTACTCAGAAAATCATTACATTGCATCAATGCAATCGGATGGGAATTGATTTCTTTGATATCATCGATATTTTCCTCAGGAAGACAGACCAAAGAATGAGAAATACGAAGTTTGTATTCTCCGGCCACATGTAATTCACTCTGTCGTATCAGTTCGTAATTCTGAAGCAGACTTCCGGCGATTGTATTTTCTATTGCCATCAGTCCGATTATCGTAGAATCTTTTTTTACTGTCGCGATGACCTGTTTGAAGTGATCACAGGGAATAATCTCGATATCTTTCCCTTCGAAATAATGATGTGCCGCAATGTCGTGATACGAACCGGCAATTCCTTGTATAGCAACTTTTATCATATGGATTATTTATAAAAAAAAATCCCGTCTTTTCAGACAGGATTTCATATTATTGTTAGTTTCATCTATTTCACTACATTCCACTTTTACATACAAAATCCTGCCTTACCTCTATAAAAATAAAAGTAAAAATAAAAAAAGTATGTAAAATAAGATTTCATCATGATTAAAAACAATTTGTTTGTTTTGCGGTGCAAATATAATTGAATATTTTCTTTTTACAATAGAAAAGTGATTTTTTTAAACAAAAAGAATTAAGCATATGCTGATAATTAATTTTCATTATCCTGGTTCTGATTGGAGTTTTTATTGCGCCCATCGGGCGCTTCCTTAGTAAGCAGTAGGCCATGCCTACTGTATTTGAGAAACTCTATAGATGATATAGCTTCCATAGGAAGCATCTTCAGAGGCCTGTGATGCAGGCGGGATTAAGACTTGTCGCTTGAGATACAGTGGCCTGGCCTACTGCTTACTAAGGAAGCGCCCGATGGCCACTGTTGCAAAACATTCTATGAAGAATACTGAAAAATACAGTTTCTTTTTGTTAATGTTTCTCTCTTTTTTATTTTCCCGTCAGAAAATAATACCTTTGCAGGCATAAATAAATAGATGATTCTCTTATCCATATATAATTGAAAAATGATCCGAATGAAAAAAATAATCATAGCATTGTATTTGGCGGCAATGGTATCACAGTTTGCCTCTGCACAGAAGTCTGCTGCCTTCACCTCGGAACACAGGCTTTTCAATGAAGCCATAGAGATGTTTAACGACCATAATTATGCCGGTTGTGTTATCAAATTGAATGAGTACAAGGATAAAGCATCAGATCCGGATTTCCTGCAGGAAACCGCTTATTTGTTAGCGGTATGTGATTACAAACAGGGTAGACCTGATGCGGATTTATCTTTGAAAACATTTATTGAAGATCATCCGGATACTCCGCATAAGGATCAGGTGTATTTATATATTGGTTCTGTTCATTTTTCCAAAGCGGAATACCGGAAGGCAATTTTTTGGTTGGGAAAGGCAGAATTGGACTATTTGCCGCTTCCCGAGCAGGAAGATTATGCTTACCGGATGGGATATGCCTGTATGAAAACCGGTGAAAATGATGAAGCCCGCCGTTTGTTTGGTCTGTTAAGTAATAATAGTAAGAGATACGGAGGCGCTGCTACTTATTACAGTGGATATTTGGATTATGTTGATCAACAATATGATGCGGCATTGACTACTTTTGAGTCTCTTCGAAATCATCCGGAATACCGGAAATCTGCTTTGTATTATATCACACAGATATATTATGCGCAAGGACAAAATGCGCAGACTATCAGAGAGGGAGAGGCTTTGTTGGTAAATTATCCTCATGAAAAAAACAATGCCGAAATCCATAGAGTAGTCGGAAATGCGTATTATAATGAAGGAGAACGGGAGAAGGCCATACAACACCTGGTGCAATATGCTGAGAAAGGGGATGATGTGCTTCGTGAAGATTTATATGTACTGGGACTTTGTTATTATGAAACAGGAAATTATACCAAGGCCATTACATACCTCAGTCGCAGTATACAGGAAAATGATGCTATAGGGCAGAATGCTTATCTCTACCTCGGACAAGCATATCTGAAAACCGGAGATAAAAAGAATGCTACAATGGCTTTCGAAGCTGCTTCACGGACAGATTTTGACCGGAAAACGAAGGAAGCTGCTACCTATAATTATGCCATGCTTTTGCATGAAAATTCCGTTTCTGCTTTTGGTGAATCGGTTACTATACTCGAAAACTTCCTGAATGAGTATCCTAATTCTATGTATGCAGATAAAGTAAATGATTGTCTGGTAGATGTATATCTTACCACCAAAAATTATGATGCAGCACTTGCTTCTATCAACAAGATATCCAAACCGGGAACAAAAATACTGGAGGCAAAACAGAAAATTTATTATCATCTGGGAACTGTAGCTTATGTAAATAATAATTTCAGTCAGGCAGTATCTTATTTTACACAGGCCATGCAAGCAGGTGATTATGCTCCGAAAGAAAAAGCAAATGCCCGTTACTGGAGAGCTGATGCCTATTATCGTCAGGAAAATTATCCGGCAGCAGTGGCTGATTTCAAAATATTTTTATCTCCCGGTCAGGGTGGAGATGCCCGTTACCTGATACTGGCAAATTATGATCTGGGATATTGTTATTTCGATCAACAACAATATGCATCTGCCAAGCCTTGGTTTGATAACTATATTGATATGGAGAAAGATAAAACGCAAACTACTTTGGCTGATGCTTACAACCGGCAGGGAGATTGTCTGTTTTATGTCCGGCAGTTCAAAAATGCGGAGGCTGCCTATGAACAGGCTGCTAAATTGCAACCTTCTGAAGCCGATTATCCGCTTTTCCAGGCAGGATTTGTCTTGGGACTTCAGAAAGACTATAAAGGTAAAATCATTACAATGGATAAATTGATCTCCAAATATCCTGATTCCCGTTATTTACCGGATGCTTTATATGAAAAAGGACATGCTTATGTGATGCTGGAAAAACCGGTAGATGCAATTGCTACTTATCAGGAATTGTTAACCCGCTTTCCTCAAAGTGAATATGCCCGAAAAGCAGGAACCCAAATTGGTTTGTTGTATTTCAATCAAAATCAATTACCACAATCGATAGCAGCATATAAAAAGGTAATCAGCAGTTATCCGGGTAGTGATGAGGCACGTGTAGCTATGCAGGATCTCAAAACGGTGTATCTGGAAATGAATGATATCAATGCATATGCACAATATGTGAGTTCCTTAGGTGGTGTTCGCTTTGAAATGAGTGAACAGGATTCGCTGACATATCTCGCGGCAGAAAAGTTGTTTATGAAAGGAGATGAAAAACAGGCCCAAAGCGCTTTCCGCAATTATCTGCAAAGTTTTTCACAGGGTGCGTTTGCGCCCAAAGCACATTATTATCTGGCAAATATTTATTATAACCAAAAAGATTATACCAATGCTCAAAAAGAATTTGAAGCTGTCTTAGCTTCCGGTTCTACAGAGTTTACAGAAGATGCCTTAGTAAAATCAGGTGATATATCCTACCAGGAGAAAAATTATAAGGCTGCTTTGACAACATACGAACGCCTGTCGTCGATGGCTGCCAGAAAAGAAAATAAGATTATTGCTTTGCTGGGCATCATGCGTTGCGCTTCTATTTATGATAAAGACGCAGATGCAATCAATGCTGCAAATTCCCTGTTGAAGGAATCTAATCTGAGTCCTGATCAGACGACAGAAGCCAAATACTACCGCGCAAAAGCTTATTTGTCTGTGAAAGAAGGTAGCAAAGCTGTGGCTGATCTGAAGGAATTAGGAAAAGACACCCGTACGGTTTATGGAGCTGAATCCAAATATCTGTTGGCTCAATATTATTTTGACACCAAACAAATGGAGCGGGCAGAAGCAGAAATTCTCGAATTTACAAAATCCGGTACCCCACATACTTATTGGCTGGCCCGCGGATTTATTCTCCTTTCGGATGTATATGTATCTAAAGGCGATAACTTTCAGGCACGTCAATATCTGGAAAGTCTCCAGCATAATTACAAAGGTGATGACGATGACATCCGTACCATGATACAAGAACGCATGGTCAAACTAAAGAATTAATATTGATACCATCAGAGTCCACCCAAAACAATAAAAACATCATTGTCAATTATCAATTGTCAATTTAAAAGTGATTATTATGAATAAAAAAGCTATCATATCTGTTTGTCTGGTAATTGTAGGTAGTATTTCCTGTATACAAGCACAGACTACAGCCCCCAAAGATACTGTTTTAACCCGTGAAATGGTGCTTGAGAAAGAATATAATCCAACGATTCGGGATGCTTCCCGGGTAAATATTTTACCGGAAATAAAAAATCCGGCGGCGACAAAAGCAGCCATTGAGTATTCCAATTATACGCTTCCTTTCACAGTGTCTCCTCACCTTGAAATATTGCATGCAAATGAACTTTTTACCAGTGTAAAAGAATCTGGAAAAAAGGGATATCTGGTTGCCGGTTTGGCCACTAATATCAATATAGACGGAGATTTGGGTTATCAGATATTGAATACTCCTAAAGACCAGTTGAATATTTTTTATTCTCACCGTTCTGCCAATAGTAAAATTCCTTATGTACAGGATGATAGCAGTCAACGGATGAAAATGAATGATAACTGGGGTGGTTTTACTTTCAGTCATCGTTTTGATCCTTTTACATTGTATGCAAAGGCAAAGTATACTTATTCCGGTTTCAATTATTATGGTTACTCCCTGGATATTCCTGACGGATTGAGACTTCCTTATCCGGAGGTTGATAAAACCATAAACCAGGTAGATAATATGGTGGACGTTAATATTGGTGTGGATTCCGGAGAGGGAAACGATGTCAATTATAAAGTGGCATTTGACTATACCCGGTTTTCTCAGAAATATGCCGCCTATGAAGCGTTAAAAGGACCTGTAGAAGCTGTAGGAGGCGTAAACTGGGATGTCAACTGGAATTTTTCCGGAGAGAATTTATTCGGATTGGAAGGTTATTTTAAAGGGATCAACGCTTCTGTTAAACAACCTGAAAATGCTTATTATTATAGTGGTTATGATAATTACGGACAAATGGCTTTTACTCCTTATTTCCTTTTCTCGGGAGATATCTGGAAAGCGCGTATTGGCGCCCAGGCTCATTTCTTTTTAGATCATGGAGATGTATTCAGCGTTGCCCCGGATATGAAATTTTCTCTTTATCCGTCATCAAATGATGAGGTGTATCTGAATCTTACCGGAGGGATCACTACCAATAACAACCAGTATGTTTTTTATGAGAACAGGTATGTATCGCCTCAATATAGGTTAAAAGATTCTGAAACGCCCTTAGATGCTGTTATCGGTGTCCGGAATGCTATCCTGAATAATTTCTGGATTGATATTTATGCAGGTTATCAAATAATGAAAGATGAGCATTTCTTCCGTCCGGCATATCCGGTCAGCGGAGAAGTGGCGACCTATAATGCCTTGATTGCAGGTAATCTACCTGTGCCGGATTATATGGATGCTAATCTTTTTAAAGTAGGACTTCTTGCCAAATATAATTACCAGGATATTTTTGAATTGGGACTCAATGCCCGTTATAATGCCTGGGATGTGAAATACACAGATCAGTCATCCGCTTTGGTTGAAAATCCGGATGCCTGGAACCGGCCGGTCTTTGAGTGGGATTTGAATATGGCCTATGCATTTCAATTCCCGTTGCGTCTGGATTTATCTTATCATATGGAGAGCGGACGGAAGACTTATTACAAGGAAATTATTAAAATGAAGAATATTAATGAACTGAATCTGACGGCGACATATTCATTCAATCAGACTTTCTCTGTTTTTACCAGGATGAATAATATCCTTTCCCAGGAATATGACCTGTGGTATGGTTATCCGGCACAAGGAGCAAACATGCTTATCGGCG
>JAVBMQ010000026.1:0-8953 GCA_031552335.1 Bacteroidales bacterium
CCGCCTGAATATAAGAGGAAAAGGAGAATTTCAATTGTTTAAATCAGTAAAGGCAGGATTTTCAGCCGTAATTTCTAATTATGAACATAACAAACCCAATAACAATTCCTTTTATCAGGCGTATGTAAATCCTTCTATTTACAATGTGTATGATGATAATAATACAGCAGCCTATCCGGTTAAGTTCGGGGCTCCACAATCCGTAGGACTAAGTAATTCTTACGGAAATCCTTATGCCGTAGCTTATTATCAGGATGATCTGGAAAACGGTTATCAGGTTATTCCTTCTATGTTTTTGGAAATCGGTTTTTTAGAAGATAAATTGAAATTGAAAACGCAATATAATCTGGATCTCAAGTTTATTACTGACAGAAATTATACACCTGAATATTTTGTCGGTGGTTCACAAGGATTGAATGCATCCAGATTAGTGAAAAGATTTACCGAGGAAACCAAGCAAATTTGGGATAATACGCTGACCTATACTGATGTTTTCAACAAAAAACACAATTATAGTTTGATGGTTGGAAATTCTATCCGCCACGAAACATATCCGTGGCTGGAAGGAAGTGCAACCAGTGTTCCAGGTAGTGTTGACAGCGAAAAATACCTCCATAATGGTTCTGCCACAAATCGCAACAGCAATGATGAGAATGATATTTATAACGGATTATCATTTTTCTTCCGCGGTACTTATAATTATAGCAATAAATATCTGGCAACCATTACTATGCGTGCCGACGGAAGTTCTAAGTTTCAGGAACATTGGGGTTTCTTCCCTTCTCTCGGATTCGGATGGGTAATGTCTTCGGAAGACTTTATGATGGAACAACAGGTTTTGAATTATTTAAAATTACGGGCCAGTTGGGGAAAACTCGGAAATGACAATGTACCTGCAAACTCTTCTTACATCATAGGAACCCCAGGCATATCCAGTTCCGGTGTATTCGGTGATAATTTGGTTGATGGTGTAGGTGCACAAACCGTATTAAGAAATTACATGAAATGGGAAACGGTTACTGAATTTGACTTGGGCGCTGATTTTGGTTTATTGGAAGATCGCTTGAGCGGAAGTATCGATTTTTACCGGAGAGAAACTGCCGATGTTGTTTTCAGCGCTCCTATTGCCAGTGGTGGTGGAACTGCCGAATTACTAGGTAATAATGGAACTGTACGTAATATGGGTTTTGAATTTTCACTTAACTGGAATGACAAAATAGGTGACGATATCAACTATACTGCCGGCTTGAATTTGTCAACGATCAACAACAAAGTTACCAAAGTTTCCGGACGGGCAGATGGAATAGTACCCGGGACCTCCGTTAATAGCATGACTGCAACTTATGCTATAGTAGGAAAACCTATCGGTTCTTTTTACGGATATGACGTTCTTGGCATTTATCAAACGGTACAAGAAACGAAAGGAACTACAGCCGAACCCGGTGATTTCAAATACAGGGATGATGACGGAGATGGTAATCCTGATATTGTATACCTTGGAAGTCCGACACCTAAGTTAATAGGAGGAATTGATTTAGGAATAGGCTATAAAAGATGGGATTTTGCTCTGTCTTTACAAGGACAATGGGGGAATAAGATACTGAATCAAAAGAGAATGAACCGGAAAGATACCCCAGATGGTAATTATGATTATGATTTTTATCAAAATCGTTGGACCGGATCTGGCTCTACCAATGAATACCCTTCAGCAAAAGCTTATAATAAAGACATCAACCAAAAACCCAATTCATTTTATGTGGAAGATGGTTCATATTTCAGAATTCAAAATGTACAAGTAGGATATACAATTCCTAAGGCAAAAGATTCCTGGTTTCCGCAAATCAGAGTTTATGCGCTGGCACAACGTCCTCTTACGGTATTCGGATATAACGGATTTACTACCGAAGTTTCCGGAGCTCCCAATTCTACCGGTATTGACAATACTGTCTATCCCATGCAGGCTGTATATAGCTTAGGAGCAAAAATTGTATTCTGATAAACTTTAAAAATTAAAAACATGAAAACTATCAATATATATTTTTCGATTATTTTACTGGCTTTACTTAGCTCCTGCAATGACTTTCTGGATATTAATCCTGAAGGAGACATGGCTAATCAGGATGTTGATTATACTAAACGGGAAAATATGTTCCTTTCTGTAAGTAACGCTTATGCTTCCATGCGCTCAGGATTGGCACATGGCTTGCCTTACTTCGGGATGCTGGAGATTACTTCCGATGATGCCGATAAGGGTAGTGAAGCCAATGACGGACCTGATATGAAGGCAATGGATAATTTCACATACAATCCAGGGACTGAAGCTGTTAATAACTACTGGGTAGGACAATATAATGTTGCAAGTGCTGCGAACAATGCTATTTTCACTTTGCCTAATTTTATCCCGATCTTAAATACAGAAACAGATCAAAAAGACTATAACTGTATGATGGGAGAAAGCCGTTTTATCAGAGCATACGCATATTTTAACCTGGTACGAGCCTATGGTGGTGTTCCCATCATTGATACCCTGATGACTTCAGAACAACTGGCTCAACAACCCCGGAAAACAGTTGACCAAGTGTATAGTTTTATTCATGAAGATTTGAACTACGCTGTTGGAAATATCTATGAATCTTATAATAAAAAAGATTGGGCCGGACGGATAACCAAATATAGTGCAATGGCTCTCAAAGCAAAAGTATTGATGTATCAAAGTCAATGGGATTCTGTTGCTTATTATACAGATCAAATTATTGAAAGCCGGAAATTCGGTTTGCTGCCAACTCTTTATGAAGTATTTCGTCCCGATGGGGAAAACAGCAGGGAGTCTCTTTTCGAAATCCAAGCTTCATTAATAGGAAAAACAGATGGGACTCCAGGTACTGCAGCTCCTACCATTGAAGAATATGGTTATTACCAAGGACCACGGGGCAATGAACCATCCAACATGCAAGGTTGGGGCTTCAAAGTACCAAGTAATGCTTTAATTAATTTCTTGAATCAACGGGGTGATAACGAACGTTACAAGGCTACTGTCATGGTTCGGGGAACCAAAACAATTGAAGGTGACAGTATCAAGACAAAGTGCACCAATCCTTATTATAACATGAAGACATATACTCCTTCTTCTTATAATAAATGGTCTTTCAATGGCTACAGTTTCGATTATAACATACGTGTTATCCGATATGCTGAGGTTTTATTGATGAATGCTGAAGCAAAAATACACACAGGTGGTGATGCTGCAACACCATTAAATGAAGTTCGGGACAGAGCCAAATTAACAGCTATTGATGCTCCGACTTTACAGGATGTTTATGACGAACGTCGTGCAGAACTGGCGCTGGAAGAAAACAGGTTTTATGATCTTGTACGTACAGGACAAGCTCCTGTTGTATTAGGACCCTTAGGATTTATTACCGGCAAACATGAATTATTTCCTATTCCTCAAAGACAAAGAGACTTGAATCCGAGTTTGACTCAAAATAATTACTAAAAATATTGATTTATTCAATTTCTGATTTTTTAATTTAATTTGTAAATTTTATGAAAAAGAATTTTTTAAAATGGGCTACATTAGCCTTCGCGTTTACAATGGGTAGTTTTATGTTTACCTCTTGTGGTGATGATGATGATGATGATACTCCTCCTCCCACTCCTGTAGTTGATCCGTCTTCTATTGCAAAAGATAACTTGATTGCTTATTTCCCATTTGAAGGAAATGGTAATGATGCAATAGGTGGAATGACTGCCGTTGAAGAAAAAAATGCAACTTATCCTACTGGAAAAAGAGGAAAAGCATATTTTGGAGGAGGCGCTGCTACCGACCAGGCTTATTTGAAATATACTCTTACAAGCACAAGTAAATTGTCAACTTTAAAGGCTACTACATTTGCTTTCTGGGCTAATATTAAATGGACTGGCGATGGAGGTCAAGAACCTATGATTTACCAAATTAACGGAACAAATGATGCTCCTTGGGGTAATTTCTCTTTGAAACAAAACAGGACTACTACAAATGATTCTATTAACTTCTGTCCTATCTTTGTTAAAGATGGTGTACAAGAGTCTTCTCAAAAAATCTGGAACTACAGCAGTAACCGTCTTATTTATGGAACCTGGATACATATTGCTGTAACTTATGATAATGTAAGTTCCAAATTTTATATTTATGCTAATGGTAAAGTAATTGACCTTGGAGACGAAAACTCAAGATGGGCTGATAACACACAAACAACTCCTCTGGGAGACTTGAATTTTGCCAATCCTACAGCATTTGTTATCGGTGCATGGGCTGATAATGTGAATCAAGTGCCTAACTGGGCTCCTGCTGATTCTTTCAAAGGAGGTCTGGATGAAATGCGTATCTATGATCGCGCCCTCACTGCTACAGAAGTTCAAGAACTTTATGATGCTGAATTTGAAAATATGAACTAAAAACAAGAAAAGATGCAAGAGTCAGTTAAAGGCTCTTGCATCTTTCTCGTCTCCTGTTATTTTATTATCTGAGATTTCCGCCGATACATACTCAACTAACTACGTATAATTCTTTTATTTGATAAAAATTTAATTGTAAATAAACTGTGAACCAATTTTTCAAAATATTCAATTTACTTTTTCTGACAAGTCTTAGTATCTGTCTGTTCTTCTTCACTTCCTGTAGTGATGATGACGATGATACTCAATCTAATACACAAATTGTCATAAACAATGTGTATGTAGATGACATAGAAATACCATTAAATGGTAATGTATCCAACATATCCATTCAATCAAATCCTGTATTGAAAATTGCTTTATCTGAGGATCTTGATCCCAATTATTTTACGAAAGAAACTGTCCAACTCTCCGGAGGATTGGATTTCAATTATTACTTCATTGATAGTAAAACCATTCAATGTGACATTATGACTCCGCCCAAAGCGTTGACATCATATAAAATCGACATCCCAGCCGGAACAAATGCAAAGGGAGGAGATGTCGTTACCGCTTATTCCGGCACTTTTACAACCGCCATCGATTCTACCGATAAATATCCTGAAATCTCTGATGAGGATTTACTTACTAAAGTTCAGGAACATACCTTCAAATATTTCTGGAATTTTGCAAATCCTGTTTCCGGACTTGCCCGGGAAGGTAGTGCTCACAGTGCAGAAATTGCTACCATCGGAGGGAGCGGATTCGGAATAGCAGCGATCCCTGTAGGCATTGAACGCGGATTTATCTCCCGTCAGGAAGGTTTGGAAAGAATGCAGAAAATTACAGATTTTTTATATACAAAAGCTGATCGTTTCCACGGCGCTTTCCCACACTGGTTAAACGGAAATACCGGAAAAGTGATTCCTTTCGGAACTAAAGATAATGGAGCTGATTTGGTAGAAACTGCTTTCCTGATAGAAGGCTTACTAATTACCCGCCAGTATTTCAATGGCTCCGGACAGGATGAGACTGCTCTTAGAGAAATAATTACCAATCTATTCGAAGAAGTAGAATGGGATTGGTTCCGGAAAGACAATGAAAATGTACTTTACTGGCACTGGTCTCCTAATTATGGCTGGGATATGAATATGAAAATACAGGGCTGGAACGAAGGTTTGATGGTGTATGTTTTAGCAGCATCTTCTCCTACACATTCCATTCCAATAGAGGTATATACAGAAGGATGGGCCAGGAATGGCGCTATGAAGAATGGAAGACAATATTATGGTATCACGCTTCCTTTAGGAGAACCTTATGGTGGACCGTTATTTTTTGCCCACTATTCTTTCATAGGATTGAGCCCTATGGGTTTATCTGACCAATATGCCAATTATTGGGAACAAAACAGAAATCATACTTTGATCAACCAGGCTTATTGCATCAACAATCCCAAAAAATGGGCTGGATATAGCGCTGATTGCTGGGGACTTACTGCAAGTAATATTCCCGGAGGTTATACAGCCTCTTCTCCGACAAATGACAGGGGAACTATCGCTCCCACCGCAGCATTATCTTCCATGCCTTATACGCCGGAACAATCTATGGATGCGTTGCGCTTTTTCTACTATAAATTAGGAGATAAATTATGGGCCGAAGGAACCGGAAAATACGGATTTTACGATGCTTTTGACTTAACAAAGAACTGGACATCAACTGCATACCTGGCCATTGACCAGGGACCAATCGTCTGTATGATAGAAAACTATCGTTCCGGTTTATTATGGAACAATTTCATGACCGCTCCTGAAGTACAAGCCGGATTAGCTAAATTAGGATTTAGTATTTCCAACATTTTCGTTAAGCAATAAGCAGAAGTCAAATTTATTTGGATTATGCTATTGCGAGAAAATGACTAAATTTATTGAAATAATAAAATCAACTGATCATGACTTCCAAAATATTATATTACATTTTGTCCATCTGTATTCTTTTCTCATCTTGTATGGGAAAACAAAAAAGTAGTACTTCAGATGAAGAACTATTAGACCTGGTACAAAAACAAACACTTAAATATTTTTGGGATTTTGCCCATCCGGTTTCCGGTCTGGCCCGCGAACGAAGTAATGAAATCAATTATGGTCCGGAGATAGTAACCACCGGAGGTTCCGGATTCGGCATCATGGGAATAATTGTTGGTGCAGAACGCGGATTTATTCCCCGTGAAGAAGCCGTAGAGCGGATGTTAAAAATTGTTCATTTTCTGGATACTACTGCCGTACGGTTCCATGGGGCTTATCCGCATTGGTTAAACGGAGCAGACGGGAGCGCTTTCCATTTCAGTGAAAAAGATAATGGCGGTGACTTGGTGGAAACAGCTTTCCTGATGGAAGGATTATTAACCGCCCATCAATATTATAATCTGGATAATGAAAAGGAACAGGAATTACGCAGTGTTATTGATAAACTTTGGAAAGAAGTAGAATGGACCTGGTATACGAATGGAGGACAAGATCAATTGTTCTGGCATTGGTCGCCTGACTTCGGATGGGAAATGAACCACCCAATCCGCGGATGGGATGAATGTCTGATTACTTATATATTAGCCGCCTCCTCTCCTACTCACCAGATTGACACTGCTGTTTATCACAAAGGATGGACGAATAGTAACCATTTTATCAATGGAAAAGAATATTATGGCATCAAACTGCCGTTGGGATTTGATTTTGGCGGACCGCTATTTTTCAGTCATTACTCATTTTTAGGATTAAATCCTAAAGGACTGAAAGACAGATATGCCGACTATTGGGAACAAAACGTGGCACATACTAAAATCAATTGGTCGTATTGTGTAGACAATCCAAGGGGATGGAAAGGCTATAGTACAAACTGCTGGGGACTGACAGCATCAGATGATAACAAGGGTTATGGAGCACATTCTCCGGAATATGATATAGGAGTGATCAGCCCTACTGCAGCACTCTCTGCCTTTCCTTACACACCGGAAGAATCTATGGATGCACTGAAATACTTTTATTACGAACTGGGCGACAGCCTGTGGGGTGAATACGGATTCAAAGATGCATTCAATCTAACGGAAAACTGGTTTGCCGAATCTTATCTGGCCATTGATCAGGGCCCAATCATCTGTATGATAGAAAATTACAGAACCGGGTTATTGTGGAAATATTTCATGAGTCACCCGGATGTACAACATGGTCTGAAACGACTGGGATTTGAAACAACAGAAAACAATGGAAATAAATAATAGTATCATAGTCATGAAAACAAACACAACAAAGACATCAATGCGAATTACACTGAAATATCTGTACTTGTTATTGTCAATGGTTATTTTTGCTTCCTGTGGATCAGGTTCCCAGCAAAAAACACCCTGGAATGATCCGGATAACCTGGTACAAAGAGTAGATTCAGTACTGAAAATGATGACATTGGAAGAGAAAATAGGACAAATGAATCTGCTAACCAGTGACTGGGAAGTTACAGGTCCGACTCTTCGCAATGACTACATTGAATTCATCAAATCCGGCCGTGTTGGAAATATCTTCAATGCCCATACGGCTGCTTACACCCGTTCTTTGCAAAAAATTGCCATGGAAGAAACCCGGATGAAAATTCCGCTTTTATTCGGTTATGATGTAATACACGGACATAAAACAATCTTCCCGATCTCTCTCGGAGAATCTGCAAGTTGGGATCTGGAGGCAATTGAAATGGGAGCAAGAACTGCTGCCGAAGAAGCTGCCGCCTCAGGCATACACTGGACATTCGCACCTATGGTAGATATCTCCCGTGACCCACGTTGGGGACGCATCTCTGAAAGTGCAGGAGAAGATACTTATTTGGGTAGTGAAATTGCAAAAGCGAGAGTAAAAGGATTCCAGGGAACAAATCTCACCGACGTAAATACAATCCTGGCATGTGCCAAACACTTCGTTGCTTATGGAGCTGCACAAGCCGGAAGGGATTATCACACAGTGGATATGTCAGACCGGGTATTGAGGGATGTTTATTTGCCTCCTTTCAAGGCTGCATTGGATGCGGGAGTTGCTACATTCATGACTTCTTTCAATGAATTGGATGGGATACCGGCTTCCGGAAATAAATACTTACTGGATCAGATTTTAAGAAAAGAATGGGGGTTCAAAGGCTTTGTAGTCACCGATTATACTTCCCTGAATGAAATGATACCGCATGGCGTTGCTGCTAATTTGAAAGAAGCTGCAGCTTTATCGGCTAACGCCGGTGTAGATATGGATATGCAGGGATTGGCTTATGATGAATATCTGGCACAATTAGTCAAAGAAGGAAAAGTTTCCGAAAAAAGAATTGATGATGCAGTACGCCTGATCCTGGAAATGAAGTTCAGATTGGGGCTTTTTGACGATCCTTACCGGTATTGTAATGAAGAGTTGGAAAAACAAGTGATTCTATCCAAAGAAAATCTGGAAAAAGCCAGGGATGTGGCACGAAAATCATTTGTATTGTTGAAAAATGATAAGCAGTTACTGCCTTT
>JAVBMQ010000213.1:0-15652 GCA_031552335.1 Bacteroidales bacterium
TGGTATTTTGTTTCGGAGCACAAAGTCAAAGAAAACCTTTTGTTTGGTTAGTACATATATAATAATGGATAATAAACTATTTTTACCTTTACTTCCAGTGACTACTACCCTTGTTTTCGATTTTGTACGGTCGTATACAAATTCGGTAATAGACATGATTTGAAGATTGAGTTCTTTGGCTTGTTGCATTTCCGGATTATTGGCCGAAATATGTGCAGCAGGAACAATGCAATCCATGTCCCTGTTAATCATTTGTGCATTCCAGCCTTCCTTATAATCAATCCCGGCGATTTGAAGTTTTTGTTGGTGTTCTTTCGAAATGTGTTCGTCGGACCCCGTAACTTCATATCCTTTTTCTTTTAAAGCAATGGCTAAGTCAAGCATAAAGGATTGATCTATGGCAATAATATGAACTCTCCTCATAATGAATTAAAGTATGTCAATTTGATTATAGTGTATGTGTAAATATTTGTGTGCCAATAATATTCAATTCAAAAGTTTTTTAACAGTTTCCGAAATTGCTTTCCCTTCGGCTTTTCCTGCTAATTGTTTGGAAGCGAGTCCCATTATTTTTCCCATATCTTTGGCAGAAGTAGCCCCAGTTTCACTGATGATAGCCTTTAATGCAGCTTCCAGTTCTTCCATCGACATTTGTTGAGGTAAATATACTTCAATACATTTTACTTCAGCCAATTCTTTTTCAGCCAATTCCGGCCGGTTCTGAGAAGAATAGATTTCAGCGCTGTCTTTCCTTTGCTTAATCATCTTTTGGAGGATTTTAGTGGCAACTTCGTCACTCAATTCACCATCTGCTCCTTTGGCGGTTTTGGCTTCTAAAAATTCTTTTTTGATAGCCCTTAATGCTTCCAAACGAATTTTTTCCTTTGCCAGCATGGCTGATTTAATATCACCACTGATTTGATCAAATAGATTCATAATGATTGCATTAATATTTCGAATAATTATTTTTTTTGCAAAAGTAGTATTTTTTTTCATAACATCCTTGTTTCTACTTTGACAGATTGGAGAAATTATTTTAAACACGGAGTTTCACGGAGTGTTTAAATTTACCTCTAAATCAGTGTTCTCCTCTTCTTCCTCCTCCTCTTCTATAGGTTCCGGAGGCTTTTGCGGACCGGAATTCCTGAAGATGACAGCCCAGACAAAACCTGCTATTGCACCCGACAGATGTCCTTCCCACGAGATACTTTTATCAACCAGTTCGGAAATAGGAAACATATTCCAGATCATGCTTCCATATAAAAAGGCAACTAAAAGAGAGATGGAAATCAGGGGAATATATTTTCTGAAAATTCCACTGAAAAATAAAAAGAAACACAGCCCGTAAACCAGTCCGCTGGCACCTATATGCCACGATTCCCGTCCTGTAAGCCATGTAATAACGCCGGATGTAATCCAGATCAGGAAAAAAGAGCGATATGCTATTCCCTTGTAAAAGTAACAAAGACACCAGCCTAATATAATTAAAGGTATGGAATTGTAAAAAAGGTGGGAAAAATTTTCATGAATCAATGGTTCTGTAATGATACCAACCAGGCCCTTCAAATGTCTCGGATAAATTCCTAAAAAATGCCAATCCGGATCAAAACTCCACTTCAGGACTCCGATCAACCATAAAAGGAGGATGAACATAAAGGGAAAAAACAGTGCATACCAGATGCGTTTTTGTTCGATCTTCATATGCCGCAAATTTACAAAATTTATCAAAACAAAAAAAACTCCGGATTTGTTTTGTAATCTAAGTAGTTTTGCATATATTCGTAGTGTTGAAATTATATAAATAGTATTTCAATATTAAAAAAACAAAAAAAGACCTTATTTCATTTGAGTTATGAGTTATTTAAAGTTTGATAAAACGTTGATGATCAACCTGGAAGAGTCTTTAAAACGGGAAATTTTAAGAACAAACAGGGGAGGAGCATATCATTGTACGACGATAGTAGATTGCAATACGCGCAAGTATCATGGTTTGCTTGTTATGCCTGTGCCGGGACTTGATAATAACAATCATGTATTACTTTCCTCTTTAGACGAAACTGTTATACAACATGGTGCGGAATTTAATCTGGGTTTACACAAGTATTCCGGAGATAATTATAGTCCTAAAGGCCATAAGTATATCCGTCAATTTGATTGTGAATCTATGCCTCGCACTGTATACCGGGTGGGTGGTGTGATTTTAGCAAAGGAAAAAGTTTTCACTACTTTCGGTAATCGTTTTTTGATAAAATATACTTTGTTGGATGCTCATTCTCCTACAATCCTGCGTTTTCGTCCGTTTCTGGCATTCCGGAGCGTAGTTACACTGACATCGGAAAATAACCAGGTCAATAAAAATTATACAGAGATTGAAAATGGAATAAAAACCTGTATGTATCGGGGTTATCCGGAATTGCATATGCAATTTAGTAAGCCATGTAAGTTTGTTTTTCAGCCGGATTGGTACCGGGGGATCGAATATTCCAAGGAAATGGAACGAGGTTTCCCATACAGGGAAGATTTATATGTGCCGGGTTATTTTGAATTGCCTATTACCAAAGGAGAGTCTGTCTATTTTTCTGCTGCCGATGAATTAATTCATGCGGAAGATATTGAAGAAACATATGCTTTGGAAGTTAAGTCCCGTACTCCTCGTTCGAGTTTTTTCAATTGTTTGAAAAATTCTGCACAGCAGTTTTATTACAGGCCTACTGAAAATGATGCATATTTATTGGCCGGTTATCCCTGGTTTAAGGTAAGGGCACGTGATTTGTTTATTTCCACTCCGGGTTGTACATTATCTATAGATGATCCGGTACGTTTTGAAAAAATTATGACAACAGCGATTCCGGCTATCCGGAATTTTATAAAGAATGAATCTTTAGATCCTGTAATCAGTGAAATAGATGCTCCGGATGTCTTTTTGTGGGCCATCTGGGCTATTCAGCAATATGGGAAGGGAGCAGGAAAAAACAGGTGTTTAGAATTGTATGGAGACCTGGTAAATGATATTGTCGATTTTATTCAGACAGATGAGCATCCGAATCTTTTTGTCCATGACAACGGTTTATTGTATGCTTATGGTAAGGACAAAGCAATAACCTGGATGAATTCTACAGTAAACGGGCGGCCGGTGGTACCACGTTCCGGTTATATTGTGGAATTCAACGCCTTGTGGTATAATGCCCTTAAGTTTACAGAAGAGTTAGCTACATTGAAAGGTGATCATGCACGGGCCGATAAATTTAAGAAAACAGCTGAAAAAACAGCCGCTTCCTTTATAGAGACATTCATGAATGGTTATGGCTATTTATTTGATTATGTGGATGGAGATTATGCCGATTGGAGTGTGCGTCCGAATATGATATTTGCTGTTTCTTTTGATTATTCTCCATTGAGTAGGCAACAAATGCGTACACTGGTGGACTTTGTAACGAAAGAATTGCTGACGCCTAAAGGATTGCGTTCTTTGAGCCCGAAAAGTGAAGGGTATAAACCTTATTATGTGGGTTCTCAATTTGAACGTGATCTGGCATATCATCAGGGAACTGCCTGGCCTTGGTTGTTCGGAGCTTATCTGGTTTCCTACCTGAAAGTATTCGGACCTAGTGGCGCTTCTTTTGTAGAAAGAATGTTGATCGGTTTCGAAGAAGAAATGAATCTGCATTGCATCGGTTCTATTTCGGAACTATTCGATGGTAATCCTCCGTTTGAAAACCGGGGAGCCATATCATTTGCAATGAATGTGGCTGCTATATTGAGAGTATTAAGATCTTTGGATGCATATAACCAGGCTTAAGGCCGAAATATTATACAACGCTATGAAAGCATTGATGTTTGGATGGGAATTTCCTCCTCATATTTTGGGAGGACTTGGTACTGCAAGTTTCGGACTTACCAGGGGGATGGCTATGCAACCGGATATGGAAATTACATTTGTAATTCCCAAACCGTGGGGTGATGAGGACCAGAGTTTCCTGAAAATCGTGGGGGCCTGCAATACACCTGTGGCTTGGAGAGATGTACAGTGGGATTATGTGAACCAACGGATTGGTAAGTATATGAATCCGCAGGATTATTATGATTTGAGAAGTCATATTTATGCCGACTTTAATTACTTACATACGAATGATCTGGGATGTATAGAGTTCTCCGGCCGGTATCCTGATAATCTGTTGGAAGAAATCAATAATTATTCGATTGTGGCAGGGGTAATTGCACGTACATATCCTTGTGATGTGATCCACTCTCATGATTGGCTTACATATCCGGCCGGACTTCACGCTAAACAGATTACCGGTAAGCCCCTGGTGATCCATGTACATGCTACGGATTTTGACCGTAGCCGTGGAAATGTTAATCCTCAGGTATATGCCTTGGAAAAAGATGGGATGGATAATGCCGATCATATCATTACAGTAAGTAACCTGACCCGGAATACGGTGATTGAAAAGTATCATCAACCTCCCTGGAAGGTGACTACTGTTCATAATGCAGTGGAACCTCTCAGCCAGGAGATCCAGAATATCCCTTCTCTGAAAGGAACTAAGGATAAGGTGGTTACCTTCCTCGGACGAATTACCATGCAGAAGGGACCTGAGTATTTTGTGGAAGCTGCTTCTTTAGTCCTTAAAAAGGCTGAAAATGTACGTTTCGTAATGGCCGGCAGCGGTGATATGATGAACCAGATGATTCGTCTGGCAGCCAGAAGAGGAATCGCAGACCATTTTCATTTTACCGGATTCCTGAAAGGGAAACAGGTATATGAAATGTTAAAATCGAGTGATGTATATGTAATGCCATCTGTTTCAGAGCCTTTTGGAATTTCTCCTTTAGAAGCGATGCAATGTGGGGTACCGTCTATTATATCCAAACAATCTGGTTGTGCTGAGATTCTTACCAATGCTATTAAAACAGATTATTGGGATACGGAGGCTATGGCTGATGCAATGTATGCTATCATAACATATCCGGCTATGGCTGAATATCTGAAAGAAGAAGGTAAACGGGAAGTGGATGAGATCAAATGGGAATATGCGGGACAAAAAGTCCGTAAAATATATGAAAGTGTAATGTAAAATAAAATAATATAAATATATGAAAACGATTTGTTTTTATTTTCAGGTGCATCAGCCATTCAGATTGAAACGGTATCGCTTTTTTGACATTGGTCGGGATCATTACTATTATGATGATTTTGCCAATGAAGAAATTATACACCGCATAGCTTCCCGTTCTTTCCTGAAGGCGAATACAATGCTGGCAGAGATGATCAAGGAGTCAGGGAATAAGTTTAAAGTAGCATTTTCCATTTCAGGTGTAGTCTTGGAACAGTTGGAGATATATGTTCCCGAAGTAATAGATAGTTTCAAAGAATTGGCAAAGACGGGGTGTGTCGAATTCCTGGCGGAAACATATGCTCATTCTTTGTCTTCATTGACAGATCCCGAAGAATTTGAATTGCAGGTCAAAACTCATTCGAAAAAAATAGAGGTTTTATTCGGGCAAACACCTAAGGTGTTCAGAAACACAGAGTTAATATATTCTGATGATGTAGGTGATATGGTATATGCCATGGGTTATAAGGGTATGCTGACAGAAGGTGCTAAGCATGTGTTGGGCTGGAAGAGTCCGAATTACCTGTATCATTCTGTCAATAATCCTTCATTGAAACTCCTGCTGAAAAATGCTAAGTTCAGTGATGATATTGCTTTCCGCTTTTCCAATTACGATTGGAGTGAATATCCCCTGACTGCTGATAAGTTCATCTCATGGATTGCATCTACTCCGGATTCGGAACAGTTGATCAATTTATTTATGAACTATGAAACATTGGGAAATATGCAACCGGCAGAAAGTGGTATATTTGATTTTTTCAAAGCGCTTCCCCGTTTCGCAGCTGATAATAAGATTGGTTTTTCTACTCCATCGGATATTATCAATAAGATGAAATCTGTGGATGCTGTTTCTGTTCCATATCCTTGTTCATGGGCCGACGAAGAACGGGATACCAGTGCATGGTTGGGGAATATCCTGCAGAAAGAAGCTTTCCAGAAATTATATAGCATCGGAGAACGGGTACGTTTATGTAATGATCGTAGAATCAAACAGGATTGGACATATTTACAGACAAGTGACCATTTTTACTATATGTCTACCAAACATTTTTCTGATGGCGCTGTGCATAGTTATTTCAGTCCATATGATACTCCATATGATGCTTTTAGCAACTATATGAATGTGTTGGGCGATTTTATTGATCGTGTTAAAGCTCAATTCCCAGCTTCTATTGATAATGAAGAACTGAATGCCCTATTGACAACCATTGAGAATCAAGGTAAAGAAATTGAGGCTTTGCAAGCAGAATTAAAAACAGCGAAAGGGAAGCAAAAAAAAACTACAGACCCGATGAAAACTCCGAAAATTGAGCTTAATTAATTGACATTGACAATTGGCTGATGCATAAAAGATAATAAACTTGTCTTGACTTTTTTTGAACGCGAATTTGAACGAATGAAAACGAATCTGAAAAAATTTAGAATAAAAATATTTTAAAAATTCGTATTTATTTGTTCAAATTCGCGTTCAAAAAATGTGATTACGGTGATTTCGTTACATACCAAAAAGAAACTAATTATCAATTGTCAATTGACAAAACTCCGGTATCTCCTTCAAAAAACAATAAGTCATTTTTTGATAATCTATTTGGCAGCAAAAGTGTTGCATGCCATTGCTGACCATCAGCCAGGGAACTTGTAATGTGATGTTATATCTTACTATTTGATCGAAAACTTCTTGATTAATTGGAATACTTGGCGATTTATATTCAATGATAACCAGTGGCTTGAGATATTTATCATAAAGAACAGTGTCGCAACGTTTCTTTACATGTCCTAATTCAATGCATACTTCGTTAGATAACAAGCTCTCCGGATATTTCTTGTGCTCAATCAGATAGTTGATAAAATGTTGCCTGACATATTCTTCCGGAGTTTGTCGTACATATTGTTTTCTTAATCGGTCAAAGATATAATTTTTCCCGTTTTCTGTTTTTGTTTTGAATTGAAAGGATGGCAGATTGATTCCGGACATGTTGACAAAGGAGTAAAAAATTAAAAATGCTCAATTAATAGATATTTTGCTTTTGCTTCTGCCAAAGAACAATGGTTGAAATGCCACCATTCTCCCCTAATAGTTCTGAAACCAGCTTGAACCATCACATTCCGGAGTAATTGACGGTTTTTTACCTGTTGTCTGGTCAATATCCCTTGCCTGACCAATTCATCTTCATTACCGATACCGGCAGCTTTACCGAAAAAATCAAAAGGAGTTCCCATGTCTAAGGGCTTATTTGAAGCATCTGTAATGGTCAAGTCTACAGCAGCGCCATAATTATGCAAACCTGTTCGGCCAGGTTCGGCTACATAGCGATGATAAGGGGTGTTTTTAACTGTTTCATACATTTCTTTTTGTACATTTAGCGGACGGACTGCATCATATACTAACAAATTCATTTCCGGATGCTGTTTCTTCAGATATTGCTGCGCCTTGGCTAGTTTAGCAGCAGCTTCCGGTTGCAGATAAGCTCTTTTCAGATCCTTGTATAATATCTTTTTTGTAAAATTATCTGTAGTTGCATATTTGAGCTCAACAAGAATAGAATTGTCAAGAGATTGAATGTCAGTTAAATGTATTTCATCTTCTAACTTCTTTTCCGTAGGAGTTTTAGTGGATTGAGAAATTGTTTTCTGCTCAATTTCTTTTTGTTGAAATGCAATTGCGTAAACCGTTTGTTCTGAGTAATGCAGGAAAAGAAACAAAAAGAAAACACCCGAACAGAAATATAAAATCTTTTTCATTTGAATACAAAAATTTCTTACTAAACTCTTCTTCCTAAACAAAATCTATGAGTATAGGCCATCTCTTCTTCCGAATATATTCCTTTCTCATCTATTTTGTCAATTTTTACACTTCCGGAGCAATGGATAATTTTATTGTCATTTAAATAGATGCCAACATGTGTAATTGCTCCTTGTGCATTGTCAAAGAACAACAAGTCACCGGTTCTTGCATCAGGCAAACTGACAGAAACTCCTTGTTTGGCCTGGTCTTTGGCATCCCGCATCAATTGTAGTCCATGCAGACAGAAAACGGTTTGTGTAAAACCGGAGCAATCCATTCCCAGGATGTTTTTACCTCCCCACAAATAAGGAGCATTCATGAATGAAAGTGCTGTTTCCATCAATCCTTCGCGTAGAAGTTCGTTTTCGGGTAAAAGAAAATCACGATGTATCTGGAATTTTTTATTATTTATACCGAAACGACCAATATCATCACAAAAAGGAAGCCGGCTGCCTCCGGGAATGCGAATGATACATTTACTACTCAGGTCAAATGCATCAGCTATCGGAACCACTACCCGGTATGACTCTTGTGTATTTAACTCATTGAATATTTCTTTGGTAATGATTGTCACCATTTTTTTTGAAATCCAACCGGAATATCCGTCTGCTTGATTTGTGATCCGGTAGAAATTATTTTTTTCCGGCTCTTCCCATGAAAATGTCTCGCCAAATAATAATTGGCTGACCATTTCGCTTTGTTCCCTGGCTTCCGAACGAACAGGAGCAACACTGTTTAAAAGAATTCCGTATTCCATATCTTTTTTAAAAAATAAATGTATGACTAAAATTTGTCATTTGAAACGTTTATCCAACTCCTCATCAGTTAATAATGAAAGAATTATTTTTCCGTCGGGAGTATATGAAGGAGCTGATGAAGAAAAAAGATTTGCCACCAGATTGTCTGTTTCTTCAGCCGTTAATATTTTTCCATAAGGAATGGATGCTTGCCGGGCCAATGATAAAGCCATAGCTTCACAAATTTCTTCCCTGATTTCACAACCGGTTTCCATTACTTTATTGACCATATTTTTTAGGACTTCTACCGGATCGCTGTTGTCTAATCCCGCAGGAACCCCATTGATGGAGTAGGCATTATTGCCCAGATCAGACAAATCAAAGCCGATACCTGCAAATTCTTCAAGCAGGCAGGGTAGGATAGAAGCCTCTTGTGGCGTAAATGAAATGATTTCCGGAAACAATAATCCTTGGGAAATCCCCCTGTGTTCGGTAATCTGATGAATATATTGATCAAATAAAATTCGGATATGCGCCCTTCTCTGGTCTATAATCGCAAGACCGGATTTCAAAGCAGTAACAATATATTTTCCTTTGAAGTGAAAATATTTGGTGAAATTATCTTCAAACAGTTGCTGAGCTTGTGAATTTTCCAGGTTTGAAATATCATTGTTTGTTTGAACTTCATGTTCAGGTATTATATCTTCTCCGGCCGACCGGGCCTCGTTTCTTTCAAACAATTTTTCCCAATCCCGGTTTGGTTTAGGTTGTGATGGCGTCTGTTTGAAAGGATTATAGTCGGATTTATAATCTATTCTGGGCGCAGCCTGTACAGAAGCTCTTGTTTCATTGTATACCGGAATATCAATCGCTCCTTCCATATTGAATTCAATGCTTGGTGCAGATGCTGTTTTTCCAATGGATTCTTTTATGGCTGAGGTTATAATCGGGAATACTGCTTGTTCATGCTCAAACTTGATTTCCGTTTTGGTAGGATGGATATTTACATCAATACTCGTCGGGTCTATTTCAAAATACAGGAAATAATTAGGCATTTCACCGGTTGGAATGAAAGGTTCGAATGCCTGCATCACTGCTTTATGGAAATAGGGATGTCGCATATATCTGCCATTGACGAAAAAGTATTGTAAACTGCCTCTTTTTTTAGCTGAAGCAGGAGTCCCTATAAAGCCTGAAAGTTTGACAAGAGAAGTTTCTATATGGATCGGTAATAATTGTTGATTCAGGTTTTTTCCGAAAATATTGACAATCCGTTGCCTGATATTGGTTGCGGGCAGATTGAATGTTTCGGTTTGATCATTATACAGATAAAAAGAAATATCCGGATTGACCAATGCTATTCTTTCAAATTCCGAAAGTATATTCCGGAATTCCGTTTCATTTGATTTGAGAAATTTACGGCGTGCAGGAACATTGAAAAACAGGTTTTTAACTGAAAAAATGCATCCATCGGCAGTGGCAATGTCTTCTTGTTTTTCAAATTTGGAAGCAGAAATGGAGATCATTGTCCCTGTTTCGCTATCTTTTTGTTTGGCTTTCAATTCTACCTGGGCTACAGCTGCTATAGAAGCCAATGCTTCTCCTCTGAATCCCAGCGTTTGAAGCGCAAACAAATCGTCTGCTTTTCTTATTTTGGAGGTAGCATGTCGTTCAAAGGCCATTCTGGCATCAGTTTCTGACATTCCTTTTCCATTATCAATCACCTGGATAAGCGTGCGTCCGGCATCTTTGATGACTACTTTGATTTGATCAGCTCCTGCATCGACAGCATTTTCGACAAGTTCTTTTACAACGGATGCCGGTCTTTGAATGACGTCACCCGCAGCAATTTGATTCGCGATGGAATCGGGGAGGAGATGTATGATATCACTCATGTTGTATTACTGAATAATCCTAATAAATGAAGCGTCTGTTCTTTTTCGGGGCCACATCTTCAGGCCTTCTTTTGAGATCAAGGAATATTTCTTCGTGATTTTTGGGACGAAGATATTCAAACAAAATAAACCCTTTTAAATATTTATTTTCCGGAGTTAAATCGGGTATAGGGATGGTATAACCTATGGGCTTAGGCCAGATGACCATTTTCTCTAATTGTTTGTTTTCCAAATAGATGGAGAAGAAACCACTCTCTGTATGGTTCAGTCCTATAAAAGAACCGTCATTTTCAATCGGATAATAAATAGTTTCGGCATTTCCGCTGACATATATATTCCGTAGTTCTCCGTTGTCAAAATAAGCTCTTAGGTCATTTCCTTTGAGTTGGTTATGATGCAATGAGTCTACTTCTTCCACAGCAAAAGCATAGTTAAAAACATGGGCGTTATCTACTGTACTGTCATTGAAGTGGATATGGATCGTATCTCCTGTCAGTTGGTATCCGGAATTCCAGAGAATTGGTTCCGTAAACAGGTATAATATGGAGTCTGCGGTATTGAACTGCATGGAATCACAGACTCCCTGCAAATCAGTCCGGTAGAATCGTACACCATAGTATGCCAGCATTTCCCGTTGATCATTTGCTATGGTAAACATTTTCAGGGTATCGGCATGCAGGAACAGACTGTCTCCTTGCGAATATTCTATGCATTGGGCTGAGTCTGTTGCCAGGGCATTACCTTTGGGGTCATCATACCAACCGTAGTTACCGGTCAGGATGATTTTTTTTACTGTATCATTGAGCACCATATTTCCAAAAGCTTCTCCGAATCCTGTCAATTGATTAAAAAACAGGGTGTCGGCGGTTAGCGTTTTATCACCGGCTTTACTTACTACTGTAGAACGGTCAAATAAACGTGAATCATCAGTTACCGTATTATACCATCCGGAACGGGAATAAATGGTTCCGCTGTCGGATTCGATAACGGAAGGACCTACGATTGTAGCTATTTTGGTATCCGTCCAATATATCAAAGTGTCGGAACTCAGTTTCATTTTATTATTGACGAGTTGCACATCCTTGCGGAAAGTTGCCTCTTTGATTGCAGGCAGATATTGTCCATAAACGGAAGTCAGTTCATTGGCTGAGTCGATCAACATCCCTCCGTCAAAGTAGTAGGCAATATTGTGGGCTCTGTCGTAGTTGAAACTGTCTGTCAGAAGGGTAGTATAACTATTACCGATACGGTGTTCCATTCGTACATTGTTCCGCATTTTGGCTAATTGGATATTGCCTTCATAAATCAGATAGTCTCCATAAATAAAAAGTGTGTCTCCCTGTTCGATGCGTACATTATCGAATGCTTCCAACATATTGGTCTTTTTATGTAGATAAGCACTGTCACAATACATATAAGTACTGTCATGTCTGAAAACAACATTTCCCCTGGGAACCCATACATCCACATTGATTTCCTCTTCATAGTTCATAGAGTCACTGTATAACATTTCAATTTGAGTGACTTTATTTTTTGTAGTTTGAGCAAAGTTAATGGCTCCGCTCAGACAGAGGAAGACTAACAAAAAACAGCAAACACCCATAAAGGGCATTTGCTTTTTGTTTGCGGACTTATTTGATGGGTTACGCATTCTTCTTGTTTTCTCTCTGTAAGCTATCAGTCTTTTATCCAGCCATCTGATTGAAAATCACAATTTTTCCAGTTATCGTTGATGCGGATATAAGTTTCTTTTTGTTTTTTTGCAATCCAGCCAGCCAGGATTTCTCCTTGTTTCCGGCTTTCCATAAGGTTTTTCAGTGTTTGATAGTCATCAGACAGGTTAGCTTTATGACCCTCAACGCGTGATTTTAACTTTACAATGGCTACTACTTCTTTTCCTTTGTCATTGATCATTGCAAATGGTTTGGAGATATCTCCAATCTTCATATCTTTTACTATACGTCCTACTTCCTGGGGAAGTTCCTGCATTTCAAATTTTGAAGTTCCAGCATAATCACTCATCCTGGCAGAGTTTACCATCAAACCTTTGTTATTACGGGTTTCTTTATCATAGGATAAAAAACTGGCAGCTTCTTCAAAAGTGAATTTTTCGCTTTTGATATCAGTGGCTATAGAATCCAAACGAAGGGTTGCATCAGTCAACTCTTTGGCTGATACTTTCGGTTTAAGAAGTATATGGCGACAGTTGATACGATCACCTCTTTTTTCTATCAGTTGAATGATATGATAACCATATTCCGACTCCACAACTTTAGATATTTTTTTAGGATCGTTGAGGCTGAAAGCTACTGCAGCAAATTCCGGATCCAATGTTCCTTTTCCAGTAAATCCGAGTTCGCCGCCACGCATAGCCGTTCCTTTATCTTCTGACCACAAACGAGCCAATGTGGAAAATTCGGTTTCTCCTTTGGTAACCCTGTCGGCATATTCTCTCAAACGAGCTTTGATATTATCAATTTCTTCCATAGGAATTTTAGGTTCCTGAGTGATAATTTCCACTTCAACTGTGGTCGGAATGAAAGGCAAACTATCTTGTGGCATTTGTGTATAGAACTTACGAACTTCGGAGGGAGTCAACTTGATGTCTCCGACTATTTTTTTCTTGACTAATTCGATAGTTCTTGCATCTTTTTCCACAGCCCTTCTTTCTTCCCTGATCTGGGTGATAGATTTATTCTGGAAATATTCTTCCATTTTTTCTTTAGAACCGATCTCATTCATTACGTAATTGATCCATCTATCGACTTGTTGAGTTACATCTGAATCTGTTACAATGACACTATCCAATTTTGCCTGATGCAGAAATAATTTTTGAACAGCCATTTGTTCCGGAATAATACAATAAGGATCTCCGGAAAGCCGTTCGCCTTCGTATTGCATCTGCAAACGCATATTTTCTACGTCTGATTTGAGTATAGCGTCGTCTCCGACAACCCAAACAACTTCATCAACAACATTGTCTTGTGCATATCCTGTAAGTGAAAAACAGCATACACACATAAAAATAAAAAATGCTTTTATCATTTTATAATGCTCCATTCTAAATCCTTAATTTTCAGTTTTCAATTTACCACTCTCTTTATAAACCCTTTTTCCAAAGCAGTTTGATAAAGATCATCTTCGAATTTTTTTAAAAAATCAACCCTTTTTTGGTTGATAATCATATCTTTAATGTAATTTTTTGCATGCTCATACGGTTCATTGTTCCCTGCAAAAAGCACCTCTTTCACATTTAAAAGATAACAAAAAGCGCTATCTTGTGCTTCAATTTGTTTTTGTTGGTGGAGCAATGCATCCGAATATTGGTTTTGTGATGGAAAACAAGCGATAATATCATCCCATCTTATCCAGCGGTTGTAAAAGTAATCATAATTTACCGCATTTTGAATGCTATATTTTTCAATATTTTCTAAGTCTTTGACTGATGGTGATTTATACCACTCTTTAATTTTGTTAATTTGGGGAGCATCTACCGGAATCTTTAAAAACAATCCTTTAATGAGTGTAGCTTCCAGTTTGAATTTGTCTTTATTTTCTTCATAGTATTTTTTTATATCAGCTTCGGTGATGACTGATGACATTTTTTCAGAAATCAATTGTTCCTGGTATTGGTAAGTAATCAATGATTTTTTGTAATTCTCAACCAATTGATTGATTTCCTTCATATCATTGATATTGTTTTTGGCTAAATCATACATTAATGCATCCTTGCACCATTTGGCAATAAAATTTTCGGCGATTATGATACTATCTTCCGATGTTAGTCCTGTCGGTAATGCTTCATCCAACTCTTGTTTTGTCAGAATATGAGTATCCAGTCTGACAATGACACTGTTGTTTGAAGAATTATCCGGCGTTTTACTACAGGTACAAAACAGGATGACAGATATAATAATCGCCGAAATATATTTCATGTACGGATTGTTAGTTTATGGTATTTAAAACATCCGGATATACCACTACAGGATATTTTTTCCTGAGTTGTTCAATCCATTGTTGTTCTAAATAATTTTGATAATCGGAAATAACCATTCCACCAACATCTGAGTAACTTTCCGGTCCGTTGGCCAGAAGTTTGCCGATAACATAATATTCAGGATAATCTTTATTTACCGTAGTTACTTTAGCTCCTTTGAAAACGAGTTCGTCAACATATGCATTTGCTCCCTGTTGGAAAAGTCCTTTTTCAACTTTTACAACTTTTACAGAGTCATTGTTAAATGATTTGACCAAGTATTGAGCTGCTTCTTCCGGCTGCATTTTTTTGATTGCTTTTTCTGCATTTTTCTTTGTTTTACTGTCTTTACATAACACAACATAGCCTTTGTAGCGTGGTTTTTCCCAGTTGTAGTTATTTTTGTTTTCGTTAAAGAAAGCTGTCAGACCTACTGTATCTTTCGGAGCTTTTTCCCATACTTCATTTTGAGTTACTTCGTATGAAAGGAATCCGTCTCTGTATTCCTGCATCAGGTTTTTGAATTCAACAAATTCGTCTTCCAGGTGCTTGTCTTCGTCTTTTTGCAATATCTCCAATGTGTACGCATCTAGACGATCAGTCAGAATATCTGTTGAGAGTACGAATGGAGATCTGGAAGTAAACAGGAATTCAACAAAATCAGATGCTGTATGAGGAGTATTCCATGTAGAGAATAATGTTCCGTTGATGGCTTCTGTTTTTACACGGAACATCGAATCTGCCGGATGATACTGGTTGGCAATGCTCATGAATTCTCCAAAGACTTTTCCATCAGATACATAGCTATTTTTCTTTTTCAGTTCTTCTATTCCGGGTTTCCTGAGTTCATTGCCTTTATTACCTCTGTAAAGGAAATTAAGTATTTGTGCTTTCTTTTGATCAAACGGTTCTAAAGCACGTACATCATTCAATTTGATGATATGGAAACCAAACTGGCTTCTTACCGGTTGACTGATATCTCCTTTATTTTTCAGGGCAAAAGCAGTATTTTCGAATTCTTTGACCATGCGTCCGATACCAAACCAACCCAGTTCACCACCTTGTTGACCGCTACCTTTATCATCAGATAATTCTTTAGCCAAAGCAGCAAAATCTTCTCCGGCGATAACCCTCTGATAAAT
>JAVBMQ010000182.1:0-3047 GCA_031552335.1 Bacteroidales bacterium
TTTTTGAGATAATAAGAATATTGTAACATAATTGTGAACCAGATTAGAAATCTGTATCTTTGTGTCCGAAAGTCGTTCTTTGTGTAGTGTGAAAAATCAACGAATAAAACGAGACTAGCTCGTTTCTAAATCGTTACCTGCCAAGAATTTTGCTTTTGCAACCTCCTGTTTCTCAAACGAAAAGACAAAATCCTATGTCTTGCTACGTGCGAGGTTATATTCTTCTTAATTCCGCAGAAATCAGCGATTTCCTTCAGGTATGAATTCATCTTCTGATTGCTGTAAACAGGTAGACAAACACCCTTTGCCTGACATACCGGATGGTCTTTGTATTTTTCCAATATTTGTTGAGCGATACCCAACAACGGTACATTACTCATGCAAGCACCCTGCCTGCGTTTCATTTTTTCTCGTCCTTTGCGAATCCACAGAGCTCCCTGATTGTCTTTGAAAATATGCTCCGGGGTTAATTCCTTGGCATCCACGAAGGCAAGGCTCGCAAACGGAATTTGCAACTCTACGCAAAATACTGATAAACAATGAATAAGAACCTCAATCGGTGTCTTTTTTCGGGGCTGTAAAAAAAGACACCATTTGGGACATTTTCGACCCTCTTAGAACGGCACTTTTTTGCACTTTTCCAAAAAACAAAAACCCCCGAATTACGCTGTAATTCAGGGATTTTCAGTTTTTTGCTTCTCTTTTTCGTGGTGCCACCAGGAATCGAACCGGGGACACAAGGATTTTCAGTCCTTTGCTCTACCAACTGAGCTATGGCACCAACGCTTTTGCGGCTGCAAAGGTAATAATCATTTTTTTAAATTCCAAAATTATAAACAATTTTTATTCTTCTTCGTTAAGACTATTCCAACCTTGAGCGGTGATTGTGATTTCAGTATTGTCTCTTGTAACCAGTTTAGCTCCGGAAGAAGCATCTGTGACATGCCCAATAACCTTTATTCCGGATATTGTTTCTATTTTCTCATGCATGTCTAAAGGTACAGTAAAAAGTAACTCATAATCTTCTCCTCCATTCAATACTGCTGTAGAGACGTTCATATTGAATTGTTCCGCCATTACTGCTGTTTGATAGTCGATAGGGATACGATCCTCATAAATACGGCAACCTACATTACTTTGGGTACAAAGATGCAATAACTCAGAAGAAAGTCCATCGGAAATATCAATCATGGAAGTTGGCAGGATTTTATTTTCTGCAAAGAGATTTATAATATCTTTGCGGGCTTCCGGCTTTAATTGACGTTCCAAAAGATATTCTTTCCCAGTGAAATCCGGTTGAAAATTATTCTCACCTTTATATACAAGTTTTTCTCTTTCCAATAATTGGAGTCCCATATAAGCAGCGCCCAAATCTCCGGACACACAAATTAAATCATTTTCTTTTGCTCCTGAACGATATACAATTGAGTCTTTATCCCCTTCTCCAATACAAGTAATACTAATGCACATGCCGGTAACAGAAGAAGAAGTATCTCCTCCAACCAGATCCACTCCATATATTGAACATGCCAGATTCAAACCTTCGTAAAAAGATTCCAAATCTTCTACTGAAAAACGTTTGGATATTCCTATTGATACTGTAAGTTGCTTCGGATAAGCATTCATTGCATATATATCGGAAAAATTGACTACTGCCGATTTATATCCTAAATGTTTCATGGGGACATACGTTAAATCAAAATGAATGCCTTCTAAAAGCAAATCTGTGGTTACCAGTATTTTTTTGTTTTGATAATCCAGCACTGCAGCATCATCCCCTACTCCTTTTAATGTACTTTTATTTTTAAGAACGATATTTTCTGTAAGCTTGCGAATCAAGCCAAATTCTCCTAAGGTTGCTATTTCTGTTCTACCCATATGATAAATAATTGACAATCAACAATTTAATTGTTTAATCACTTCTTCCATTATAAATACTAATTTGGCTTGTGCAAGTTTTGCTGCCTCCATGACCTCCTCATGAGAGACCTTGACTACCCGGCCAGGCACACCTAAATCAGTTACAATAGAAAATGCCAAAACCTTTATTCCTGCATGGTTGGCGACTATCACTTCGGGAACTGTCGACATACCCACAGTATCTCCTCCTATCAACCTGAAATAGTTGTATTCTGCTGGAGTTTCAAATGTGGGACCTTGTGTCCCTACATATACTCCCATTTGTAGTTTAATATTGTGGTCTGCGGCTATACGAACAGCCATTTCCCGTAACCCGGAATCATATGCTTCACTCATATCCGGAAAACGAACGCCCAACTCGGGATCGTTTTTTCCTCTTAAAGGATGTTCAGGAAACAGGTTGATATGATCTTCTATCAACATAATGTCTCCTACCTGAAAAGTACGATTCATCCCCCCTGCTGCATTAGAAACAAATAAATATTTCATTCCTAACATTTGCATTACGCGAATAGGATATGTTACTTCTTTCATAGAATACCCTTCGTAATAATGAAACCTTCCCTGTAGCATCATCACTTCCTGATTACCTAAACGGCCAAAGATTAATTTTCCCTGGTGTCCTTCCACAGTTGAAAGAGGAAAATGAGGAATTTGGTCGTACGGAAATTCCACCTTATCAGTCACTGTTTTAGCTAATTCTCCTAATCCGGTACCCAAAATAATCGCAATTTCCGGGATTTTATTTATTCGTTCCTTTATCCATGAAACGGTTTCTTTTAATTGTTCTGACATGGTTTGTTATTTTTTGTTTAAAACTTTCAATCTCATTCATATTAAATTCTACTTCAACAGGTAAATAATACAAAACCTCTTTCATATTATCTGTCAGAAAATCAAGAGATAAAAGTCTCATGGCATCTTTTTCTGTTGTCAGTATAATCTTTTTACTCCCCGGCATTTTTTCATAAAGCATATTGATTTTGCTGATTGTTTTCGGGGTATATGTATGATGATCCGGGAAAATGATTTTTTCAACCTGATCAGAGAAAGCTGCTACTTTGTTAAAAAAAGGTTGTGGATCTGCAATCCCGGCTAATAATAATACCGAAATTTTATCTTCTTTC
>JAVBMQ010000217.1:0-22750 GCA_031552335.1 Bacteroidales bacterium
AAAATCAATCGGATCATCTGGTGGGAAAATGTCATTTTGGAAAAAGAAATTTTTTCCTGAGCGGTATCGTATATTTTTTTTGAGAATCCATAAGGTCCTCCCACAATAAACACAAGACGTTTCGGAACTGTCTGCATCTTCTTTTCAATATAAGATGCAAATTGCATGGAAGTAAATTCTTTTCCCTTATCATCCAGCAATACACAATAATCGGCTGTCTGTAAGCGGTTAAGAATCAATTCTCCTTCTTTTTCTTTTTGTTGCTCTTCATTCAGATTCTTTGTATTCTTCAGATCCGGAATAACCTCCATTTCGAAAGGAATATAATGAACTAGTCGTTTTTCGTATTCCCGGATAGCTTCCGAGAAATATTGCGCATCTGTTTTTCCGACAACAATCAGTGTTATTTTCATTTGCTCCACGATTTTGCATGCAAAGTTGCGATATTTTCTCTAATTTTGCCAGCATTAAACCCATATAGATTAAAAAAATGAAAGAAAAATTAATTGAAGAGCTTATTCGTTTGGCTTTCGCAGAAGATATTGGTGACGGTGATCATACTACTTTGAGCAGCATTCCTGCTGATGCACAGGGAAAAGTACAACTGATTGTCAAGGAAGACGGAGTACTGGCAGGTGTGGAAATAGCAAAAAAGATCTTCCATACTTTTGACAAAGACCTGAAAATAACCATTTTCATACAAGATGGTACTGAAGTAAAAATCGGAGATATTGCTTTTACCGTTGAAGGCAAGGTACAATCACTGCTTCAAACAGAACGTCTGGTACTGAATGTAATGCAACGCATGAGTGGAATTGCTACTACCACCCGGAAATATGCAAAAGAATTAGAGGGTACGAAAACCCGTGTTTTAGATACCAGAAAAACCACCCCCGGCATGCGTATGCTGGAAAAAGAAGCCGTTCGCATCGGAGGGGGAGTCAATCACCGGATCGGACTTTTTGATATGATCCTGTTGAAAGACAACCATGTGGATTTTGCAGGTGGTATCGGAAACGCAATCAAAGGGGCTCAGAAATATTGTAAAGAGCACAATAAAAATCTGAAAATAGAAATTGAAGTTCGTAATTTTCAGGAACTACAGGAAGCCATGAATATCGGTGGTATAGACCGGATCATGCTTGATAATTTCAACATAGAAGATACCCAAAAGGCCGTTCAGATAGTAAACGGAAAATTCGAAATTGAATCTTCCGGAGGTATCACATTTAAAAATCTGAGAGAATATGCAGAATGCGGTGTTGACTTTATTTCAGTCGGAGCATTGACACATTCGGTTAAGAGTCTGGATATGAGCCTAAAAGCTTTTTAGACAATCATTCATCCTCCTCCATGCATATTCCTCTAAGGCCAAAGACCTTTGGGGAAGCATACGGTAATTATTCATACCCTTGCAGCCGCGGCATTGCATCTATAACCGTAGGTAAGCGATAGCACAGCCATGTTTGGAAAATTTGCGCCCAAAGGGCGCGTCCTAAGTAAACAGTGGCCCCAGGCCACTGTATTTAAGGAGCCTTCCTCTGTTAGCCTGCAGAGCAGGCATCAGTTTGGGTTTGGATTGGGGAATGACAGACGCCTGCTTTGCAGGCCATGTTAGATAAGTGACATTCTGAACAGTGGCTTAGAGCCACTGCTTACTTAGGACGCGCCCTTTGGGCGCAAATTTTCCAAACATGGCTGTGCTATCGCTTACCTACGGTTATAGATTCAATACCGCTACGTGGCCGTAAGGGTTTGAATAGTTGTAATATGCAAACAATTATTTAAAAAACATAAATTCTACATTTCTTCAACGACCATAGTATTATTCAATAGAATAAAAACTAATTTTGCACTGTTACCTAATCAGTTATCACTGTTAAAAAGAATAATATCATGGCGAATCTAAACAGAAGGAATTTTCTTCGTATTTCTGCAACAGCCGGTGCCGGTGCTTTGTTTATGCCTTCCACGGCAGCTTCTTTAGTCAACAAAGCAAGTGAAACGGATAAAATTGAAACACGCAAACTGGGAAAAACAGGCATCGAACTTCCTATCTTAAGTATGGGAGTTATGCGAGCCGACAACCCTAATCTCCTCAGGGCTGCCTACAGATCCGGAATCGTACATTTTGATACCGCTCACGGATATCAAAACGGAAAAAATGAGACTCTGGTTGGTGATTTTTTCAAAGATAAACCCCGTAATTCTTTTGTGGTAGCAACTAAAGCCAAAGCTCGTTATCCTTATCCGGAAAATATTGAAGAAGAATTTACTGAAATGCTGAAAACCAGTTTGAACCGGTTGCAAATGGATTATGTAGATATCTTTTATCTGCATGCAGTAGGAGATTCGAAAGAAATTCTGGATGAACGCATGCTGAATATCCTCAAAAAGTTCAAATCGGAAGGGAAAGCATGTCATATCGGATTTTCTACACATGCCAATAAACCGGAATTGATTGATGCAGCTATTCAATCCGGAGTTTTCGAAGTAATCCTCCTGAGCTATAATTTCAAACTAAAAAATTTGCAAGAAACCGATGACGCAATTGCCAGAGGCGCAGCAGCCGGAATTGGTTTTGTAGCTATGAAAACCATGACAGGAGGTGTGGAAGATGCCGAAGGAAAGAAAAAAATCAATGCACAGGCTTGTTTGAAATGGGCATGGCAAAACAAACATATCACAACAATTATCCCGGGTTTTACTAATTATGACGAACTGGATGAATGTCTGGCAGCAGCGCAACAACCAGCATTAAATACACCGGAAAAAGAATACCTTGCCGGTCTCTCCAAACAGGAAATGTTGTATTGTCAAAATTGCCGTCAGTGTATTGATCAATGTAAGGAAAAGTTACCCATTCCGGATATTATGCGGGCTTATATGTATACTTACGGATATAAATACCCGGCTTTATCCAAAGAAACATTGTCCGAACTGCAATTACCGGATACCATTTGTTCTTCTTGTAACGGATGTACCATAAATTGTCCGTCAAATTTTAACATCTCTCAAAAAATTGCAGCTATAACTCCCGTTTTGAAAGTATCTAATGATTTTTTAGCTTGAATATGAAACATTTAAAATACATTGCATTACTCTTATTTTTTCCTCTTGCAGGAATAGCACAAACCCCTCAGGAATTAAAATCCTGGTTGCCTGAAATTCCAGGCTGGACCATTTCCGAAGAAATTGAAGTATTTGACTCTGAGAATCTCTTCAATAGAATCAACGGAGCAGCTCCTCTATTTCTGGAAAATAATTTCCGGGAAATGACTTCCATGGAATATACAAAGGAAAATGCATATATTACCATTCAGGCTTACCGTCATGCCAGTCCTGAAGATGCTTTCGGGATGTATGCATCAGAGCGCTCTTCCGGTCTTACATTTTTCTCTGCCATTGGAGGCGAGGCACAGGGAGATACACAGAGTTTGTATTTCTTTTCAGGAAGTATATATGTAAAAATGATGGCAAACCAATCTTCCGGAGCGATGGAAGAGTCTATGCGTGACATCGGAAAAGGTTTAGCTGCCAAGATAGATCCGGATGCATCTTACCCTGCTATTTTTCAGAAATTTCCGGTAGAAGGAAAAATTCCGTACTCAGAAACATACACTACCTCAAGTTTTATTGGCCATGAATTTTTGAAACGTGTATATTCATGTAAATATGAAAAAGACTCAGAAAAGTTCCAACTTTTTATTGTAGACGGACAAACTGCAGAAGGGGCTCATGAAATCTTAAACCAGTATTTTACATTTACCAAACAAAAAGACAACTTTACCGAAGGCAAACTGAAAATAGAAGACCGGTACAACGGAACAATCCCATGTATTTGGAAAGGGCGTTATATCATTGGAATTTTCAGTGAATCAGGGGAAGATACAGGAGAAGATGCTTTGATAGAGGAAATATCTTCTGCTATATAAGTTTTCGGCAACCTTCAGAAGTAAGAGCATAAGATCCTTTGCTTTCCGGACAAACAGCGATACCCTTTTCATCAAAATTCAAACGGTGACCATATTCGCTGACCCAACCAATCTGATGGGCAGGATTACCGACAACAAGAGCATAAGCCGGTACATCTTTGAGCACTACTGCTCCCGCTCCTATCAGAGCATATGCACCGATAGTGATCCCACAAAGGATTGTGGCATTGGCTCCGATGCTGGCGCCTTGTTTCACCAGGGTAGCTATATACTGATCCTTTCTATTGATGGCGCTGCGTGGGTTCAGGATATTGGTAAAAACACAGGAGGGTCCCAGGAAAACGTCATCTTCACAAATGACTCCGGTATATATAGACACATTATTCTGAACTTTCACATTCTTCCCCAGTTTTACTTGTGGAGATACCACTACATTTTGTCCGATATTACAATTTTCTCCGATTTCCGATCCGGACATGATATGGGAGAAATGCCAGATCCGGGTCCCCTGTCCTATGATACATCCGGGATCGATAACTGCAGTTTCATGTGCCTGATAGTTTGTCATGAGAAAAAAGTTTTTATCTGATTAACAATATAATACAACTGTTCTTCTTCCAATTCCGTATGCATGGGTAAAGACAAAACCGATTGGGCTAATAAACAACTTTGAGGAAAATTACAAGGAGCTTTCCCAGGTTGATTCATGTCATTGAATACAGGCTGTTCCGGCATAGAAAGCGGATAATAAATCATTGTCGGAATCCCTTTTTCCTGCAAAAAAGCTTTCAACGCATCTCTTTTTCCATTGCTTACTTGTATGGTATATTGATGATACACGTGAGTGGAGTAAGAAGTTTCCACAGGTAGTTGCAAATATTCATTCAAATTTTGCAGGTTTTCGGTATAATAATATGCGGCTTTTTGTCTTGCAGCAATATATTCATTCAGATACCTTAATTTAACCTGCAAGACAGCAGCCTGTAAAGTGTCCAAACGAGAATTACAACCAATCATTTCATGTCTGTACTTCACACTTTGTCCGTGTGATGCAATCATTTTCAATTTTCCGGCCAAGGCGGCATCATTGGTAAGCATAGCACCACCATCGCCAAAACAGCCCAGATTTTTGGAAGGAAAAAATGACAGGCAACCGATATGTCCCATTGTTCCGCATTGTTTTTTCGTACCATCAGAGAAAGTATAGACAGCACCAATGCTTTGGGCGGTATCTTCAACAACATACAGGTTATTTGTTTTTGCCATCTGCAACAAAGGTTGCATATCGACTGATTGTCCGAAAAGATGAACCGGAATAATTGCTCTGGTTTTGGAAGTAATTGCTGTCTGTATCTTTTGAATGTCAATATTACAAGTTTTTATATCAACATCTACAAAAACAGGGATCAGTCCGAGTAATGCAACAGCCTCAGCCGCGGCAACATATGTAAATGCCGGAAGAATGATTTCATCTCCCGGTTTCAAATCCAAAGCCATCAGAGATATTTGCAAGGCATCAGTACCATTGGCACAAGGAATAACATATCCAGCTCCGGTATAAGAAGATAAATCCGCAGCAAAATCAGTTACTGCAGTACCATTAATAAATGCAGCAGAATCAATCACTGCATGAATCGCAACCTCTATCTCCTGTTGAATTTTCCTGTATTGGCCGGATAAATCCAGCATTTGTATTTTTTTCACCTATCTGACAATTCTATGACTTCCAAATCACGCATATCTTCCCCATCAATCACAAAACGCACCAGGGTACGTACCTGCTGCCAACCTTGTTTTCCTGCAGCACCCGGATTGATGTGTAACAATTTCAAAGTCTTATCATACTTTACTTTGAGAATATGAGAATGACCACAAATAAACAATTTCGGAGGATGAATAAATATCTCCGGTTTCACTTCCGGCGCATAATTTCCCGGATAACCACCGATATGAGTAATCCAGACATCCACCCCTTCCGTTTGAAAACGCAAATCTTTCGGACACTCCCTCCGGATTGTCTGACTGTCTGCATTACCATGAACAGCCCTGAACGGTTTTATTTCTCTGAAACGATTGATAATATCCAGGGAACCAATATCCCCGGCATGCCATATTTCATCACATTCCGAGAAATGGATCAGGTAACGATCATCCCAGTAAGCATGCGTATCGGAAAGTAATCCTATTTTCGTCATTTACTTGTTTTATTCAGACAAATATAGTATTTTTACCAATGATAGTGTGCATCCTATCCACATTATTTTTCGGATATGGAAAATAAATACCGTTATTTCAACAGGGATATCAGTTGGCTATCTTTCAACTACAGGGTATTGCTGGAAGCCGAAGATCAATCTTTGCCTGTCTTTGAAAGGATTAAATTCCTTGCCATCCATGCCTCTAATCTGGAAGAATTTTATAAAATCCGGGTAGCAGAACACCGGGCGGCTATTTTCGGGAACAAATTCCACTCTATGGAGACTGGATTTGAGACTACAGAAGAATTACTGATACAAATCAATCAGGAAGCCATCCGGCAACAAGATGAAGCATCCAGGATTTTCAACCAATTACTGATTCCTGAATTGGCCAACAAAAACATTATCCTTTACAAAGATCAGCATACAGAGCCTTTTCACAGAGAGTTTATCCGCCATTTCTTTGAAGAAGAAATTTTCCCATTTCTTCAACCGGTAATGATCGCTAAGGACGAGATACGGATGTTTCTGCGGGATAACAGATTATATACATTTGTGCGTCTGATCAAAAACGGCAGATATTTCTATTCCATTATCAAAGTTCCCTATTCTAAAGTTTCCCGTTTTATTACATTACCACCATATAATGGGAATTATTATATGATGTTTGTTGAAGATATCATTGCTGCCAATCTGGAAAGCATTTTCCCCGGTTTTATGATTGATCAGAGTTTCAGCATAAAAATATCCAGAGATGCTGATATTTTCGTAGAAGAAGACAATCCTGAATTATTGGCTCAGGATATTATCAAAAAAGTAAAAAAACGGAAACTGGGCGATTTAAGTCGCTTTGTTTATGACCGCGAGATGCCACAGGAAATATTGGATTACCTCTGTGATACTTTTGGGTTTCATGCCGATGATCTGGTTCCGGGAGGCAAACACCTGAATCTGGAGGACCTGATCAAATTGCCCAATCCTGTCGGCAGTTCGTTGACAGTTATTCCTCCTATACCTCTTAGGATCAAAGAATTGGACAATGCCCGAAGTTTCCTTTCTGCCATTTATCATAAAGACATCCTGCTTTATTATCCTTACCAAAGCTTTGATTACTTGCTTCGGTTCCTGAAAGAAGCTGCGTTTCATCCCGAAGTGGAAGAAATCAAGCTGACTCAATACCGGGTGGCTGAAAACTCAGCAGTTATTGATAATCTGATCTTAGCCGCTAAACATGGCAAAAAAGTTACTGTATTTGTAGAACTCAAAGCCAGGTTTGATGAAGAAAACAATTGGCATACGGCAGAACTGATGAAACAGGTGGGAATTCGTATTATCTACAGTTTGCCTAAACTTAAAGTCCATGCCAAATTGGCTCTGATAAAAAAACGCAAATTTCTAAGAAATAAAGATTTAGCATATCTCAGTACGGGAAATTTCAATGAAAAGACAGCAGAATTGTATGCTGATATGGGATTATTTACAGCCAATAAAGACATTACCCAGGAAATTGCCCAGGTTTTCAATTTCCTGGAACAACAGATAGAACCCAATTTCCGCCACTTACTTGTATCGCAGTTCAATATGGTACCTTCTCTCATTTCAATGATTGACAGAGAAATACAACATGTCAATGCCGGCAAAAGAGGATATATTATTCTAAAAATGAATGGTATACAAGACGAACGAATGATCGGAGAACTCTATAAAGCCAGTGAAGCCGGAGTAGAAATCGACCTGATAATCAGAGGTGTTTGCTGTGCTATTCCCAACCAGCCATTCAGTAAGAATATCCGGATTACACGTATTGTAGATATGTTTCTGGAACATTCCCGTATCTGGTATTTTTACAATTCGGGAGAAGAACAGGTATACCTTTCCTCTGCAGATTGGTTGAAAAGGAACCTGAACAGGCGTGTAGAGGCAGCTTTCCCTTTGTTATCTGTTCAGCTGAAACAAGAAGTCATCAGTATACTGCATTTACAACTATCGGACAATGTGAAAGCATGCTGGGTTGACGAAGAATTGAGAAATGTCCGGAAAACGCAAGAAACAGATTCTGCACCTATCCGTTCCCAGAAAGAAGTGTTTGCAAAAATAGAAAACCCGTAGGGCTGGTTTGCCCTTACAGGTATCATACGATTATTTCATTACCTCACAAACATCAACTCCCTGTATTTAGGCAAAGGCCACATCTCATTATCAACAATCAACTCCAATTCATCGATATGATTACGGATATCATCTAAAAACGGCAATACGGTATCGTGATAAGCAACTGCTTTTTCCCGTCCGTCTTCAATGCGATTAGCTACCTTACGGGCTTCCGTCATAAAGGCCACTTTAGATCTCACGGCCGACAAGTGATGCTTCATTTCCTTAATAAGAGACTCTATTTCACAAATATCATCTTCCGAAGCATCTGTAAACAATTTCTTATACTCCAATGCATTTTCTATCAACAATGTCTGGTAACGGATCCCTACCGGAATGATATGATTCATTGCCAAATCACCCAATACACGGGATTCTATCTGTATTTTTTTTGTATAAATCTCCCATTTCACTTCATTACGGGCATGCAACTCCACCTCTGTAAAGATATTTGTATCCCGGAACATTTTTACAGATTGAGGAGTAGTATAAGCATCATAAATAACGGGAACGGATGTTTCACAATCCAAACCACGATGTTCCGCTTCTTTTCTCCACTCATCACTATAACCATTACCATCAAATCGGATGGGTTTGGATTCCCTGATATAAGAACGCATCACATCAAAAAGAGCCTCTTCTTTTGACTTTCCGGAAGCAATTAAAGTATCTACCTCTTTTTTGAAATCCCGCAACTGAGAAGCAATCGCTCCATTCAGAGCGATCATAGCAGAAGCACAATTTGCAGAAGAACCTACGGCACGGAATTCAAAACGATTACCGGTAAATGCAAAAGGAGAGGTACGGTTCCTATCGGTATTATCGATCAATAATTCCGGAATTTGTCCTACACCCAGCCGCATTTTTTTCTTATCATCAGAAATCACAGCTTCTTTCATGGAACTATCTTCAAATATATCTAAAATTCCACTGATCTGTGTTCCCAAAAATGTAGAAATAATTGCCGGAGGAGCTTCATTTGCACCCAGACGATGTTCATTGGTCGCTGTAGAAATACTTGCTTTCAATAAAGCATTGTGTTTATAGACCGCCATCAGGATATTCGTGATAAAACAGATAAATTGCAGGTTTTCTGTCTGATCCTTTCCCGGAGAAAGCAGATTAGTACCCTGTTCCGTTCCAAGCGACCAGTTACAATGCTTGCCCGAACCATTTACTCCTTTGAAAGGTTTTTCATGCAGTAACACACGGAATTTATGTCTGCGCGCCACCTTTTTCATGACCGACATCAACAATAAATTATGGTCGACAGCCAGGTTAGCTTCTTCATAGATAGGCGCCAACTCAAACTGATTGGGAGCTACCTCATTATGTCTTGTTTTTACAGGAATTCCGAGGCGATAACACTCATGCTCCAAGTCCTTCATATATGACTGCACCCGGGGAGGAATTGCTCCGAAATAGTGATCTTCCAACTGTTGGTTTTTGGCAGACTCATGCCCCATCAATGTCCGCTTGGTCAGAGATAAATCCGGACGAGCCTGATATAAAGCATCATCTACTAAAAAATATTCCTGTTCCCAGCCCAGGTAATTAATTACCTTCTCTACATTTTCGTTAAAATATTTACAAACAGCTGTTGCAGCCTTATTAACGGCAAAAATAGACCTTAACAGAGGGGTTTTGTAGTCTAAAGCCTCTCCTGTATAAGAAATAAATACGGTAGGAATACATAATGTCTTATCAACAATAAACGCAGGAGATGAAGGATCCCAGGCAGAATATCCCCTGGCTTCAAATGTATTGCGCAAACCGCCACTCGGAAAACTGGAAGCATCCGGTTCCTGTTGTGCAAGCAATTTCCCACTTAGTTCTTCTATCAACCCTCCATTTCCATCAAATTCAATAAAAGCATCATGCTTTTCGGCAGTACCGTCAGTCAGCGGATGAAACCAATGCGTATAATGTGTGGCTCCTTTTTCCATTGCCCACATCCGTAATCCGGCAGCCACATGTTCTGCCACCGAACGATCCAATGTAGTTCCTTTATCTATCGCATCGCTAATCAAATGGAAAGTTTCTTTGGAGAGGTGTTTTCTCATGGCTTGTCGGTTGAAGACATCCATTCCAAAATAATCGGAAGTTTTCCCTTCCACTGAAACCGGTTCCACAGGCACCCTGTTAAGGGCTCGTTCTACTGCATTGAAACGTAAATTTGACATTGTTTCTCTTTTTTATTTTAAGATGCAAATGTAGGATTTTTTTCCTACATTTGCCGCAAATTATTTGACAAAAAAGATGTATAAAGAAGATGAAATTGTCAAGCTACTCCGGGATCCTATAAGCCAGAAAAGGGCTTTTGGAGAGGTGGTATCCCATTATAGCGAAAAAATTTACTGGCAAATCCGTAAAATGGTACTGGACCACGACGATGCGAATGACCTCGTTCAAAATACCTTTATCAAAGCCTGGACGAGTATCAACTTTTTCCGCGGAGATGCCAAATTATCTACCTGGCTATACCGTATTGCCGTTAATGAATGTATCACTTTTCTGAATATACAAAGGCAGAAAAATAACATATCTATTGATGATGCCGATGTTTTTCTGTTGAACAAACTGGAAGGGGATGACTATTTTGACGGAGACGAGGCGCAATATAAACTTCAGCAGGCAATCCTCTCTTTACCGGAGAAGCAACGCCTGGTTTTTAACATGCGGTACTATGATGAATTGAGTTATGAAGAAATATCGGATATCCTCGGAACATCCGTAGGAGCGTTGAAAGCATCTTACCACCATGCGGCAAAAAAAATAGAAAACTTTTTAACAATTGAGCATTAAACCTTTGATATTAAATATAGTCTAATGAACCGTAAAGTAAACAAGCCATGAATAAAAGATATGATAAAATAGAAGAAGCCGGCAAAAAAAGTCCGTTCAAAGTTCCGGAAGGATATTTTGAAGGATTGACGGATCAAATCATGGACCGTTTGTCGGAAGTTGAAGTGGAACAGCCTAAGATTCCATCCGCTTGGGATCGGATGAAGCCTTGGATATATATGGCAGCTATGTTCGTCGGTATTGCACTGATTTTCAAAATGTTTAACGGAGATTCCAACCAAACAGACAAACTAACTGTTTCTAATAATATCCAACAAAAATTACCAGTTTCTTTCAATGAAAGAGAAATAGACGAAGATGTATATGACTACCTGGAAAGTGAAGCCATCCGAAGCAATTACAGGGAAGCGGTTTTTATTGGGGAATACTGAGAAAAATTACGAATTACGAATTACGAATTACGAATTACGAATTAAAAAATAAAAATTAGAATTTATAATATTTGGAGTTATGAAGAGGAAGATTTTAATTAGTTTACTGATGTGTTTCAGCATAGTAAGCATTTTATCTGCACAGGATAATCAAAAAGAAAATAAACGGAAAGCGGATTTTGAGAAATTCAGAGCGCAAAGAGTGGCATTCATTACAGAAAGGGTACAGTTTACACCAGAAGAAGCTGAAGCTTTTTGGCCTTTATGTAATGAATTACAGGAAAAGAAGTTTCAACTAAACAAACCGTTGAGAGATGAAAGGCGTGCACAAAGGAATTCTAAACAAGAACTGACTGATGCCGATTATCTGAAAATTATCGACACAAATGCCGATATCAAAATCAAAGAAGCCGAGTTGGATAAAGAATATCTGGAAAAATTTAAGAAGATTCTATCTCCGAAGAAGATATTTAAATATCAACGGGCGGAAGAAGAGTTTATGAGACAGTTGTTTGCTCCGGGAGGAGAAAGGGGTGACCGGCAAGCAAAAAGTCCGAGAAACAATAACAACAGTAAATAATTTTTACTCAAAATATGCAAGAGAGGATGCTGATTGGCATCCTTTTTTATTCACATTTTATAACGAAAAGAAATATGGGAAGAAGCCCCTATAAACAAATCATTAAATGCCAGCAAACGTTGTCCGTCATTTAATTTCGCTTCTGCAAACATCATGGTTTTAGAGTGAAATTGCCCGGAAACTAAGAATTTTTCTGATAGAATCTGTTATTTACAAAGATCCTGCAAATTTCATCATTTTCTTTCATTAATAGGCGAAACTTACAGGATCTTTTTAATACTCTCAGGAAATTTTCTTATTCAGCTTCCTGTTGTGCTTCATATTCTTTCAACAACTTATCCTGGACATCAGCAGGTACAAGTTCGTAAGAAGAAAATTTCATTGTAAAAGAGGCCCGGCCTCCGGTAAGCGAACTCAATGAAGTGGAATAAGTAGACATTTCTTTCAAAGGCACTTTAGCGACCAGTTTTTCATAACCCTTTTCACTGCTCATACCCATGATCATCGCACGACGGCCTTGTAAATCGCCCATCACATCGCCCATATAATTGGCAGGAAGGGAAACTTCCACATCGTAAATCGGTTCAAGGATTTTCGGACCGGCTTGTTTGAAAGCAGTACTGAATGCATTTCGTCCGGCCAGCATAAATGAAATTTCATTGGAATCTACCGGGTGCATTTTTCCATCATATACGATTACACGTACGTCACGAGCATAAGAACCGGTCAACGGACCTTGTTCCAAACGACCCATAATACCCTTCAGGATAGCAGGAAGGAAACGGGCATCAATGGCGCCACCCACGATACTGTTCACAAAAACGAGTTTACCACCCCAGTCTAATTTAACCTCCTGGACATCGCGCGACTGCACTTTGAATTCCTGTCCGTTGAACCTGTAAATTTCCGGCATAGGCATTCCTTCAGAAAAAGGCTCTACAATCAAATGAACCTCTCCAAACTGGCCTGCACCACCAGATTGTTTTTTGTGACGATAATCAGCACGGGCACTCTTGGTAATTGTTTCCCTATATGGAATTTTCGGCTCAATATACTCAATCAGTAGTTTATCGTTATTTTCAATTCTCCATTTCAGGGTTTTCAAGTGGAATTCTCCTTGTCCGGAAACAATCGTTTGCTTCAATTCTTTGGACTGCTCTACTACCCAGGTAGGATCTTCCGCACGCATACGTGTCAGGATTTCACTCAACTTTTCCGCATCAGCCTCATTAACAGGCTTGATAGCGCGACGAAATTTTGAATTCGGATATTTAATAAAGTCAAATTTATGCTCAACGCCTTTTCCATTAAGGGTATTGCCGGTATTCACGTCTTTCAGTTTCACGGTAGCGCCTATATCCCCTGCTACCAATTCAGTAACATCGCTACGATTTTGACCGGCAACAACAAACAATTGAGCCACACGCTCCTTAGATCCCCTGTCGGCATTTATCAAATCATCTCCTTCTTTTATTTTTCCAGACATGACTTTGAAATAAGAAACTCTTCCTATATGCGGTTCCACTGTCGTTTTAAAGAAGAAGACACTGGTAGGTTTATTAGCATCGGGAGCCACTTCATTTCCTTCCGAGTCTTGATAAGGAGGCATATCACTTACATTAGGCACCACATTTCCAAGAAATTCCATGGTACGGCGCACACACATATCACGGCCTGCACACACACAGAAAACGGGGAACATACCTCTGGATATCAACCCCTTGCGGATTCCTTCCCGCATTTCATCTTCTGTAAGGCTACCCTGGTCGAAAAATTTCTCCATCAGACTCTCATCATTTTCGGCAGCAGCTTCTACCAATGCCTGATGTAATACTTCTGCTTTTTCTTTTTCCGAATCGGGAATTTCCAATACATCAGGAACACCACCTTCCGGTTTCCACTGATACATCTTCATCTTTAATACGTCTATCACAGCATTGAAAGAAGGGCCACAAGTAAGAGGATATTGGATCGGAATCACACGTCCGCCATAAGTATCTTTCAATTGTCCCAATACATTCTCAAAATCACACTTTTCATGATCCAACTGGTTGACAATAAAAATAACCGGTTTATTGAGTTTTTCCGTATACCTGAACATATTGATGGTACCTACTTCCACACCATACTGCCCATTGATCACCATCAAAGCAGTATCTGTTACATTCAAAGCAGCGACAGCACCTCCTACAAAGTCGTCCGAACCCGGACAATCAATGAAATTCAGCTTACGATTCATCCATTCCACACTAAAAACAGTGGAAAAAACCGAATAACCATACTCTTTTTCAACCGGGAAGTAATCACAAACCGTATTCTTTGCGTCTACAGTTCCTCTACGTTTTATAACTCCACTCTCGAAAAGCATAGCTTCAGCGAGAGTGGTTTTCCCAGAGCCAGAACTACCGATAATAGCGATGTTCTTGATTTCATTAGCTTGATAAACTTTCATGGTATTATAAATTAAATGTGATTAAACAATAAAGATTGTTATACCTATTTTTACATTAGGGCGCAAATTATAAAAAAATAGTCTATTGAAGAAAGATAGTCAAATGTTATAAAACATAATTGATTTTTTAGTTATCTTTGCCTTATGGCCGGAATTTATATCCATATTCCTTTTTGCAAAACACGCTGTTTGTATTGTGATTTCTTCTCTTCCACTTCAATGGAAGAGAAATCTTTATATATAGAAACTTTACTCCGGGAAATGGCATTACAAAAGTCATACTTACAAGGTGAAGAGATTCATACGGTTTACTTCGGAGGAGGAACTCCCTCCCAATTGAATGCAGACGATTTCCGGAAAATTTTTGAGGGCATACAACATTATTTTCAACCGGAAAAGAATATTGCTCTTGGTATTTTTAAAGAAGTTACTTTAGAAGCAAATCCTGATGATATAAGTCCTGCCTATTTAGAAAGCCTGAAAGATTTACCTTTCAACCGGATCAGTCTGGGAATACAAAGTTTCAATGATACAGATTTACAATTTCTGAATCGAAGACATGATGCAAAGCAGGCAATACAAGCCGTTAAAAACTGTCAGGAAGCTGGGTTTAATAATATCAGCATTGACCTTATATATGGTTTACCCGGACAGACTTTAGAGGATTGGAATACAAATATAAAAAAAGCTCTTTCCTTAAATGTACAACATATTTCTGCGTATCATTTGATATACGAAGAAGGAACCAGGCTCTTTGATTTACTGCAAAATTGTAAGATTCATCCAATAGACGAAGATGTAAGCGTAAAAATGTTTGCCGGAATGATTGAACAACTGACTACCGCCGGATTTATTCATTATGAAGTTTCAAATTTCGGACAACCGGATTACTTTTCAATTCACAATTCCTCTTACTGGAATGGGACACATTATCTGGGACTTGGAGCTTCCGCCCATTCTTTCAATGGGACAAGCAGGCAATGGAATATCAGTTCTATTAAAAAATATTGTGATAGCATCTCAAAGGGCATTCTTCCTGCAGAAAAAGAAATAATTAATGAGATAAGCGCCTATAACGACTATATTATTACCGGTTTGAGGACGATGTGGGGCATCAATCTACAAGAAATATTATCCCATTTCGGAGAAAAAGAACAAAAATATTGTATCAAACAAGCAGGCAAACATTTGGCCAACGGCATGCTGATACAAGAAGGTAATCAGCTTAAACTAAGTAATGACGGAATTTTTATTTCCGACGGGATTATGAGTGATTTGCTGATTGTGCCATGATGGCGTTATAATAACGAGGATTTCCTGTTACCTCCTCTCCTAACCATTCAGGACGTTCATAACTTGCATTTTCGGAAGGGAGTTCCAGTTCTGCCAAGACCAAACCTTCGTTTACTCCATGAAAAATATCAATTTCAAAAGTATATTCTCCGGCAGGGACATAACAACGTTCTTTTTCTATTACCGGAAACGGGCTCATTTTCACCAATTCCCATGCATCGGAAACAGAAATAGGATATTCAAATTCATGCCTGGAGAAACCATTCTTATCGGAAGCTCCCTTGATTGTCAGAAATGCCTCTTCATCTTTGATCCGCACACGAATAGTCCTATCTTCAGAAATGCAAAGATAAGCTTGAATAATAGATACTTTTTTTTTGATGAAGGGAGTAAAATCTCCCTTCACCAGAAATTTGCGTTCGATTTCCAAAGCCATGTTTTTAGAATTACGAATTAGAAATTACGAATTACGAATTAGAAATTACTTTTTCGTGCGTAAGCCAATTCGTAATTCCTAATTCGTAATTCTTAATTATTTATAGCCTTTTCCGTATGTAAATGATACAGGAATATAGACGGGACTTGTAATTTGTTGTCCGGCAATACTCATGCTGGGTTTGAGTCTGAGAGTTACCTTGCTGGGAGTATCTCCGATTCCGATAAAATTAAATGCCATATTTTTAACCGCATCGGCAGACTGTCCGCTCAGTACTTTTTTCAAATCAAAAGACAGGGTCATAGGAAGTCCGGAAGTTCCACCTGCAGGCACAGACAATTGTTGATTAAGTAGTCCTTCTGTCATTTGCACATTATCAATCTCAAGAATATACTGCAGACCACTCAATGCGGCAACCTGAGTACCCGGATTTTTCACATCCAGATTCAATGTAAACTGGAGAGGTAAAGAACTTTTGGTAAATGCAGAGACAAGACTTGCTGCTGTTAGCGGATTCAAAGAAGACAATGAAGTTACATTTTGCACATTGACTCCCGCCAAAGACAATCCTGAAATGGAGTTATATTTATACTCGCATTGCGTCAGGCTTAAGGTACTGCCAGCCACTTGTTTTGCCACATCACAAGAAAAAAAGATGAGGACCAGGCTGAATAAAGAAATTAGCTTTTTCATGTTGAATATAATTATAAAAAATATTATTTTAAATCGACAAAATTGGCAATAATAATAGACTTATCAACTATAATTAATGAAATTTATTACTTCAAAGGCAAATTTCTAAAAATAGAAGGAAGTTTCACTCGAATGTTTTCTTTTTTGTATAGCAAATTAGAGACATAATTGATCCCTGTTTCATCCTTATATAATAAAAGTGGAATTCCCGGAAATTCTGCATCATCAGAAATATCCATACTATTATCAAAAACATAAACTTCATGCCAATCATAAAAAGAATCATCCAAATTTTTCATTCCTGAATAATAATTTTCCACGATGCTTTCAATACCTACAGAATGGCCTCCTTGTAAAACCCGCTTTTTCACCCTCATTGTTGAAATATCCACATTATCCAGCCAAATATAAATCAATCTTAATTTATAGCCGGCTTCATCAAATAAACGAACATTTTTCAGTTGATCTATCCGCAGATTACACTCATAGGCAAAATTTTGCTGTTTCTCAATCGCATACATACAACTTTCAGTAAAAAGACGATCAATTTCTTTTGCTCTTTCCCTACTATAGCGCTGTATATCATGAGGTAATTTGTTTTGGTCTATATTTTGTTCCAAAGCATCAATATTAACAGGCATAACCATTAATATGTCTTGTTTTTGTAAAAGTGATGAAAATTGGGTTTTTCCGGCGCCATTAGGACCAGCCAATACTGTCAATGCTTGTGACACAACAGTTCACTAAAATTGGATTTAACTGACTCAGAAGTGGTTGCTAAAAATCGTTTTAACTGAGCCCTTTCAAATGAAGGATAATCCGGATATTTTAAATTTTGCTCCCGAAAATATCGTACAGCTCCGCCCAAATATATTTCACCCGTTTTTTTGTCTTTTGTCAACTTATTCATTTGTTGTATTTTAAGAGACTCTGAGAGACAAAAGTAATACATTTATCACTTAAATGCAAATAATTCATTCTCTGCTATTTATTATTTAATCGTTACCATCGTCGCCCCAAAACCATATTCCCTGAAAGAGGCATCCTGGTAAGGATAATTTTTATATGATTTTTTTAGTTCCGAAAGAATCGCATTCCGGAGCACTCCATCTCCTTTCCCATGGATAAATACGATTTTTTGTCCTTTTTTGTTTTTAAACTTTTCCAGAGTCTCACGGAACTTAGTCAATTGGTAATTCAGTATATCTGTATTTGACATTCCTGCTGTGGTATCCAATAATTGATTGATGTGTAAATCTATTTCTTCTACAAGATTATCAGGCTGCCTTTTACGTGCAGGCTGCTTTTCAGGTATATTATTTACCCTTACTTTTTGCATCATAGCTTCCTGCAATTCAACTGAAGAAACAAGCATTTCCCTTTCAGGCACATCATTGATCACTAATGGATAGACAATGGCATCATCATCAAAAAAATCATTTTCCCGGAAACAATGAAGTTTATAAAATTTAACGGTATCTACCCTTAACTCTATATTGTATGCATTCTTCAAGGCAAACGGCTTACTCTTTTTGAAGGCAATAAACTGCACACAAATACGCTCCAGCTGATTCAACTCTTCTTTGGAAAATTCATGAATAAAAAGTTTGGTATTCGGTTCGATTGTTCCGTCAAAAATCGATTTCCATGCATTGTTTTCGCAGGACATATAATTAAAGAACAGGTAATAGTTGCTGTCATTCACAAAATAAGCTTCGTAATTACCATGTCCCAGATTCTTGATATCTTCAGGCAAATAAGCAATATAAGCATTGATCTTATCTCCTCCGGGAATTTCGACTGGTTTGTAATCAAGTGGTTCGATTTTCTTCTCAACTACTTTATGCGCTTGAGGAGAAACAGAAACAGCAGGAGGAACTGCTCTTAATTGTGCTTCATTAGCTTCTATCACTACACATTCCCGGATCAGGGCAGGAGTTTCAAAGCCATCTTCCTCCTCCACCAGAACGATATCCTTTCCCTGGAAACCTTTCACAATACCCCCACCCACAGCACTTAAAAAACGAACTTTATCTCCTATTTTCATGTACTTTTTTGGGTACGAAGATAATGAAAATTTTTCATTACTTTTGTCCAAACTTTCAGACAGGATGAATAAAGTACAGGATATCAGGATCGAAGATTACAATTACGAGTTGCCCAATGAAAAAATTGCCCGGTTTCCTTTAGATAAAAGGGATGAATCCAAACTATTGACTTATCAGAAAGGAATTATTTCAGAAGATATTTTTAAACAGGTAGATGCTTATCTTCCGGAAGATTGTCTGATGGTCTTCAATAATACAAAAGTAATTCAGGCCCGACTGATTTTTCAAAAAGAAACGGGAGCTTTGATTGAAGTATTTTGCCTGGAACCGAAAGATCCTAATGATTATGTACTGTCCTTTCAGGAAAGGAAAAGTTGCACGTGGCTATGTTTAGTTGGGAATGCCCGGAAATGGAAAGAAGGGAAATTAAAATTAGTTCCGGAAACTACAGGTAAAAATGGTACAATTCATACTATATATGCAGAAAAAGTGGAAAGTTATGGTGATACTCATCTCATCCGATTTGAATGGGGCAATCCAGACCTGACTTTTGCTGATATACTGGGAAAATACGGAGAACTACCGATTCCTCCTTACCTGAACAGAAAAACGGAAGAAAAAGACAAAGAAACATACCAAACAATATATTCAAAAATCAAAGGATCTGTTGCCGCTCCTACCGCCGGATTGCATTTCACTCCGGAAGTTTTTGAGAATCTGGAAAAAAAAGGAATTATCCGGAAAGAAGTTACATTACATGTAGGCGCCGGCACATTCAAGCCTGTAAAATCCGAAAGCATAGGAGAACATGAGATGCATGTGGAAATGGTTTCTGTAGAACGAGAAACTATTGAACAGGTATTAAAACATTTGGGAAATATTTTTGCTGTTGGCACCACTTCTGTCCGCACATTAGAAAGCTTGTATTATATAGGGGCTAATTTACACAATAGTGATCTGGGCATAAAAGAATTACAGGTATCTCAGTGGGATCCATATCAACAAAAAAACAATCAATTATCGGTCAGAGGGGCCTTGGAAACTATTCTTCTGTATTTAGAAAAAAACAAACTGGAACAAATCACGGCACATACACAAATTATGATTGTGCCCGGATACACATTTAAAATTGTCAGTGGAATTATCACCAATTTTCATCAACCGAAAAGCACTTTATTGTTGTTAATTTCTGCATTTGCAGGTGATGACTGGAAAAGAATTTATAACTATGCATTGTCTCACGATTTCAGGTTTCTGAGTTATGGAGACAGTTCAATTTTGAAAAAATAAAAAAGAAAAAATCTCCCGGATATTCCGGTTGAGATCACGACAGGCAAGCTTCATTTCAATGCCTATGATTTAAGATCATTTATTAGTATGGCTAACTCTAAACAACAAGAGTAGTTCAAACAATATTTTACTATTTTTTCAGTTATATTGTTGAGTGAAAAGGATAATCCCATATATATTATTCGCCATTTTGCTGTTTTCCTGCAAATCAGCCAAGATAAGCGATGCCATCGCCAAGGAAGAATTGGGCGAGTATTATGATGCTGCCCAGATTTATAAGCGGGTTTACAGTAAGACTTCCGGAAAAAACAAAGCTCTGAAAGGAAATGTTGCTTTCCATATGGCAGAATGTTATCGTATTACAAATAATACACAACGGGCTTTATCCGGATATCAGAATGCCATCCGTTATGCATTTAAAGACAGCCTTTCCTTTTTGTACGCAGGACAAATGTCACAAAAAACAGGTAAATATGCAGATGCAGTTAAGTACTACAAAAGTTATCTGGAGAATAATCCCAATGACATACTGGCAATTAACGGACTTATAGGGAGCGACAGTGCACAGGCATGGAAAAAAAAACCTACTTTATACACTGTCAAAGCCATGGAAAAATTCAATTCAAGGAAAAGTGAATTTGCTCCTATGTTTTTCGGGAAAGATCAAGACCAGATCTATATTACGTCTTCCAGGGATGATGCTTTAGGTGATACCAAAAGTGCTATCACTGGATTGAAGAACAATGACATATTTGTAATCAAGAAAGATGACAAAGGACAATGGACATCACCGGAGATTATTCCGGATGAAGTAAATACTGAGTTTGATGAAGGAGTTTGTTCTTTCACTCCGGATGAGACAGCAATGTATTATACCTTTTGCGCTGAAGAAGATGATGCTCCCCGCACAGCCTCTATCTACAAATCATCCCGTTCGGGCGCCAAATGGAATAAAGGGCAGCATGTGGAGATTTTCAAGGATACTCTTATGATGACGGCACACCCTGCAGTAAGTCCGGATGGAGAATACCTGTACTTTGTTTCTGATGCCACCGGTGGACAAGGAGGAAAGGATATCTGGAGAATGACACTTACCGGAACTGCTGCTAATGCTGTAGAAAATTTGGGCACAGATATCAATACTCCGGGAGATGAATTATTTCCGTATGTAAGAGATTCCGTTACTTTATATTTTGCATCAAACGGTCACCCGGGTATGGGAGGCTTAGATATTTTCAAAGCCACCAAACAAAAAAACGGCAGATGGAAAGTAGAAAATATGAAATCTCCGATCAACAGTATGGCTGATGATTTTGGGATTACTTTCGCCAAAGGAAAGGAATCCGGTTTTTTCTCTTCCAACCGGAACAATGCTGTCGGATATGATCATATCTTTTCTTTCGAATGGCCCACCATCACAATCATGGTGGAAGGATGGGTGCTCGACCGTGAAAAAATAGAGGTGGAAGATGCTGTAATCCGCATTGTCGGCAAAGATGGCACCAACGAAAAAATCATGGTAAGAAAAGACGGTACTTACCTGATGGAGGTGAAAAGAGGAATGGATTATGTGATGATGGCCAGCGCCAAAGGTTACCTCAACCAAAAGCAGGTATTAAATACAAGCAAAGAAGAAAAAAGCCAGGTGTATTATGTGGACTTCTCACTCCCTTCTATTAGCAAGCCTGTATTGATCGAAAATATTTTTTATGACTTTGATAAAGCAACTTTACGTCCCGAATCTAAAAAAGCATTGGATGAATTGATTGCGATGCTCGAAGATAATCCGAATGTAACTATTGAATTGTCTGCTCACACCGACCGTAAGGGTTCGGAACCATATAATCTGGATTTATCTCAAAGACGGGCACAATCTGTTGTTAATTATCTTATTGCCGGAGGCATTGAAAAAGAACGGCTGACTCCGGTTGGTTATGGAAAACAAAGACCTAAGACCGTCACAAAAAAGATGCATGAACAATATGATTTCCTTCCGGAAGACCAGCTGCTGGATGAGGCTTTTGTTTTCACCCTGACGCGTGAACAGCAGGAAATTGCGGATCAGATAAACAGGAGAACTGAATTTCAGGTATTGAGGACAACCTATGGTCTATATTAAAACAATATCGTAGGGGCGGGGTCTGCCCGCCCATTTATTGCAAACCACACAAAAATCATTTTATGGATGACCATTTGAATCATAGAGATTTTCCATGATTCAAATAATGCATTTCCATGTGGGGCAACAAGGGGGCGGGCAGACCCCAGTCATGTTCGGAAGATTTGCGAGGACTTGGCCCAGAGGGCCACAGTGTCCGTAGCCGTGGGTGAAAGCCCACGGATATAATGAACGTCACATCCACCCGCGCCGCATTAGCGGTGTTGCGTTTGTCACACGACCGCTACGCGGCCGAAATGGTATTGTATCCGTCAAAAAT
>JAVBMQ010000008.1:0-81225 GCA_031552335.1 Bacteroidales bacterium
CTGTTTGCCTTGAGATATAAACTTCATAAAATCGACTTTTTAACACTCAAAGATACGAATTTTATATTAAAAAACCATGAATAATCAGATTTATTTTACTATATATCAAAGGGATAGATTTATTCAGCAGACCCTAAATAAGAATATCCTAACCCGGCAAGTTTAGCAACTACCCGTTTATCGTCGAATTCATATGCCAATCCCATCCATACGCCAATTATCCGTACAGCTGAAGAATAACGTAACAGGTCATTATCGAGTACGATTTTCATCAGGTAAACCAGCGCTTCCACCCGTCCGTTGTCGGCATTTTCAAGAATAGATTGACGCAAACCTTCCTGCAACCTGGCTGCCAGCAACATATCTCCCAACAGTTTGTGAAGTTTTGTATCATTGCTTTTTACGATACCATTGATAATGGAATCAGTCAGCAATTTGGTGTTGTTATCTCCCAAACAAATATCTTCGATGGACTGAACCACTGCTTTATCATTTTCATCGATATATACAGCTAAGAAATCTCCATAAATATCACTGTCCAGGGTGATCCTGTTATCTTCATCATCATCTTTTTCCGGAATTAACAAGTCTTTGGCCATATTGAACTGATTCCAGGGAAAATAAACTGTTTCCAGGATATCAATAAACTTATCAAAATAAGGCTCGATGTTTTGTGTACGGAAAGAACGGCGGTAAGTAGTCGGAGAATAAACATATAGGTTTAATCTGCTGATGGTTTTACCCACTACATCGGCAATAGTTTTACCATGGATTTCTTCGAATAATTGCCGTGGACCGTTATTATAAACTTCTCCGAGTGTTTTCGGAGCGTCCGATTTCAGTTCGGTAATCAACGCATTTTTCTTTTCCTCCGCATGTGGGTATCGACTGTTTTTATGGTCAATTAAAGCTTTCGCAATGGCTCCGGCACGTCCGGCGGGTTTTTTAAGTTTTTCTGTAATTGCTTCAATGTACGATTTCATAAAATGATAGGTTTGTTTAAATTACTTTGAAACACAAAGAAACACTTTTTTCATGAAAGATAAAAATGTACCTATTGTGTGATACCTTTTTGTGCAAAACTTGAAATTTAAAAGGGGGAACCGTTAATGCTAATGCATTAGAACCTTCTCCCTGCCAGCATTGTCAACCGAATAAAAGTCAAGATATCGCCATCCCTGAGTTCAAAGGCGGAGTTCCCGGAAATTTCTGTTTCATTGATTAATATGCGGTAAAGACCATCTTCAAAACATTGCAGGGCATTGGCAACCGCTTGTTGTTCATCTTGTTGTTTTTCGTTTTTCCGGTCATTGAAACTTACTTTCCCGGTGTATATGCCATCATCGTATTCCTGTTGTGAAAGATATGGGAAAAAAGGAGCATCGACAGACCGGGCATTATATTCCCGTACATTTTCCAAAACTAAACAAGTGATTAGCTTTTGAACAGTATCTACATCATCAGGGATTATTTGAGGTTGAAGTTCAAGCATTGCTTTTCGTTTTCCGGCTGCTTTGATACGAATAAATATCTTCATAATGTGCTTTTGTTTGGTAATGGCAAAGTTAATCATTTTTATCTAAGACGGAAATTTATAGAACAATGAACATTTTTTCATAACTTTGTACGCACTACTGCCCATTGTTATTTCGTATCTCAACAATATATCACATAAAATAATTATAATAAAAAATGAAAAAGATTAATTTTTTCCTATTGGTTTTGTTTGTCCTTGTGTTTATTCCTTCTTGTTCGTCGGATGATGACGATTTACCTGTTATTCCTACTTATGATTATTTGATAAAGGCAAATAAAGCTTTCAACGAACCTATACAAGCTGCAGCTTTACAGTTTTTCTTAAATACGCAACCGGATTATCAGGTTTATGCCTCTTTGCCTGAGGCGAATGTGAATCTCTATCAGGTAAGCTACTGCACGCAATATCAGGGAAACCCTGTTACGGCTTCGGGTGTATTTGTTGTTCCCGAAGGCTATGATTACAATATGCCAACGGTGGTATATACCCATGGAACGATTTATAAAAACGAAGCGCCATCGCTGAATCTTTCTTTGGCAGGCTTTCAAAATTCCATCGAGGTATTTTTGTGCGCGGTGTTGTCTTCGTCATTCAATTGTGCTGTGTTGATGCCTGATTATATCGGTTATGGAGATAGTCAGTCGATCACGCATCCTTACACACATGCCGAGTCACTTGGACAGGCTTCGTTAGATTTAATTCGTGCTTATAAAGAATATGCAGGTACATCGTTCAATAATCATTTGTTGCTTACGGGTTATTCCGAAGGAGGATTTGCCGCTGTAGCTTTGCAAAAAAAAATACAGGAAATGCCACAAGCTGGATTGCAGATTGATAAAACGATTGCCGGTTCGGGCGCTTACGATAATGTGGCTCTTGCTCAAAAATTTCTTGCCAAAGATGACGATACGAGTTTGCATTTTGTAAGCAGCTATCTGTGGGTATTTCAAATGTATAAAACGGATTACGGATATTCGAAAAGTTACGATGATATTTTTTCTCCGGAGGATAATACTACTTTGAAAGCACACAATTATGATATGGCCTATTTTGCACCTGAAAATCTATCGATTAATTCTACCCCAACCCAATTATTTACAAGCGATTTTCGCAACGGAGTGGTAAACGGAACGGATACGGAGTTTATGCAGATATTGACCGACAATTCGTTGACCGAATTTGCTCCTGCCGATAGCTTGCTGTTTGTCTGCGGAAGTGCTGACGATTGGGTGTATCCCGAAAATACGCGAAACGCTTATGATAAAATGCGCAGTAAAGGCTGCAAAGTGTGGATGTACGAAGAAACCGGCGGCGATCACTATTCCACTTTGCCTGTGTTTTTGGATATTTTGCTGAAACGAATGAATTTGTATAAATAATTGGTATGTAGGCAATAGCGAACAGAGACAACAGTGAAATGGGGTGGAAGAGATAATAAGATGTCTAAGACAGAAAAAAAGGGTTGCTTTATAGGCAACCCTTTTCAATGCAAAGTGTATATAAAGTGTATGTGTGTGTATGTTTAGTTTTTTACTTCTACTACAACGTAAGCATCATGACCATCCTGTTGGACCGGTTCGTAATATGTTCCGTTGTAAACCATATAAGTTTGACCATCAACCGTAGTTTGTGTAGCTCCGTCCGGCAGATGTATAACCACCGCTCCCGGAGGAGAAGTTATGACTTTATATTTACTGCTTGATTTGGTGTAGAATACACCGGCATAGTAGTAATAAGTTTTATCATCTACCTTTACTTTGACGTATCCATCCGGCAGGGAAGGGACTTCTGCTCCGACAGGAGCGGGAACAGCTTTGTAACCGTCATCTACTTTTACATAATAAACGCCTTTATCATAATGATACTGCTGATCATTAATGGTAATAATAATGGCAGCTGTTGTCAGTGTGGCTACTATAAATCCTATCGGGTGCCATACAGGTCCCCAGTAGTAGGGAACATACGGATGATCGAAATATGGGTAATGAAAAGCCGGTACAGGTACAGGGTACGGCACAGGAACAGGGCGGGGTACAGGTACAGGGCGGGGTACCGGATAAGGCACTGGTCTTGGGCCCGGGTAGGGTACTGGTCTTGGACCTGGATAAGGTACAGGACGAGGACCAGGAGCCGGAGGAACAGGCCTTGGTGGTGGCCCAACATGTACAGGTCTCGCATGATAAAATCTTTGTGCCGGTGTACTTTGAGGGATCAATAAACACAATCCCAACAAAATGATCAGATATTTACCTGTTGTTTTCATTATTTTCCTCCTTTTTTAGATTTCACTTCTACGGCCATGGGAGGGATATTGTATTCGAACATACTGTTTGGCAGGCCAGGATTGATATCCCAGTCGCTATACGTTGCTTCGAACTGCGGACTGCCGGGTTCGCTTCCATAGACTAATATCATTTTTACCGGAAGAGAAAAGTCATCATCTGCAATCCAAAACTGATAACCGGTTCCATTCAGGTCTTTTCCTGCGATATGAAAACAATCTTTTCCGCCAACATTGGTGATACCGAGATAGATCAGATTGCCTCCTGTATCGATCAAATCTTCTATAAACGAATCATAAAAATAATCTGCTGCAGGAAATTCAATCCCATATTGTTTGGAGATTGTATCCATTGTTTCTGTGATTGTAGCAGGAGTAGAAAGTATAGAATATTGATTCTTTTCATAAGAATAATACATCAGTGATGTTTGATTATACCACAACATCCGTCTTCCCTGATCTCCGGAAAAATGAATCTTCATCTGATTGGGAAATTTCATATATACATATTCTTCTCCGGAATGTTTCACTAATCCCAGACTTTCATCGTTAACATCGTAATTCGTATTAACTTTAAAGCTACATGATCCCAAAGATTGAATGGTCTGCACAGTCTTATTCAGAATATATATTGCCAATGAATCTATCTGTGGAGATTGGGCCTGAACTCTTGCAATAAACAGAGTTGATAACAGGGTAAAGATGAAAATACTTTTTTTCATAAATCTGATGTTTATTTACTGACATAACGATTAATATGCTACATTTGTTCACTATATTTGTAAGTCAGGAGTTAAAAAATTAACTGCAACTATTTCACTATTTGATTATTAACAATAATTAAGTGAGGGCGATTAAACGTTCTGCATAGAAAACCGTCATACAATTAAATCTGGGATTAATCCTTAAAAAATAAAAGATATGAAAACAAGAAAATTATCTCTCCTTATCATTTCGATAATTGCCTTTTGGGGCGTAGAGATGTCAGCGCAGGTGCAAGTGAATTTTTCAATATATGCAAATATCCCTTTGGCTCCTAATGTAACTCTGACCATTGGAACTCCGGTGATTGTAGCTCCTGCTCCTGATTATGTGTGGATTGAAGGACATTGGGTATGGGATCCGAGAGCTCATAATTATGTATGGATGCAAGGCTATTGGGCTTATCCTCCTTATGCCGGCGCTTATTGGATTCCCGGATATTGGGAAATGTCTCGTGGCGGGTATATATGGATAGATGCTTGCTGGGCGCCAAGAAATTACAGACCGGTGTATGGATATTATAACGGACGTTATGATTATTTCGGCCGACCGGTGTATTATCATAATCCGTATCATTATCATGGTCATGGTCATGGACATGGACATGGACATGACCACCATCCACGCGGATATGCATTCTCTTATGATCATACTCCGGGACATATGGGAAAAGGATATAATAGTTCTCCTTATTATAATAGCGCTTCTTCTTCCGATAGAAAAAGAATGGAATCTGATGATATCAGACGTAACGACAATAACAACAGACGTGCTTCATCAGCTTCATACGATAATAATAACAATAACGGACGGAATAATGCTTCCGGAAGAGGAACCTCTACAAGAGCCGGGAATAGTAGTAATAACGGACAAAGTACCAGGAGCTCTTCTTCTGAATACAGCGGAAATACCAGAAGTTCAAATATGACCTCTGATAATGGAATTGCACGCAGTAGCGGCAATAATAATAGTGCAACAAGGGAAACAAACCAACGTTCAACACAAGAATATAGTACCAGAAGTTCTAATGCAACTCCATCACAAAATAATACGAGTACCCGTTCAAGCAGCAGCTCAAATAGCAATGTGAACCGTTCTTCTTCAGAAGGTAACAACAGCAGGAGTAGCAGCCGTTCGAGTTCATCAGTTTCTACACGGTCTTCTTCCGCACAATCCGGACAAGCGTCTACAAGAAGCAGCAGTTCTTCTTCTGGCTCTTCTTCCCGTTCATCTTCTTCAAGAAGCAGTAACCGGTAAACCGGATAAACGAAATTTATAAAAATTGAATAATATGTTGAGAGGCTGTCTGATATTTTTCAGGCAGCCTTTTCTCGATTGATGATTCAGGGTACCTTGCATTAAAAAAAACTCCAGAATGATTTACTGATCAAATAAATCAGCAGGAATGGGCCTGGTATTCATTTCTGCAAATTTTCTTTTGGGCTGTTTTTCTGGTTTGGAATAGGAATACAGTGGGAGAGAGGCTGTTATTTTTTAATGAAAGAACCACTCTGCTTTCCATTGATCAAAAGAATATAAAATCCGGATGATAGACCGCTTACATCAAAACTATTTCCACCGGTTTGTGATATAACTTTATTTCCCAACAAATTAAAGATTTCTATATTGGCAGAGTTTTGATCTATCCCTGAAATATATAATATCTCAGTTGCAGGGTTTGGATAGATTTGTATATCACCGGATATTTTGTTGGAGGAGATAGAAGTATTTTGATCAATTTCGATAACCATCCATCCGACTTGTTCGGGTTGTACTGTGGCTGATGCACCTGCCGAAACCTCTCTTTGCTTGAATATTCTGGCATTTGTACCGGTTAGGGCGCTGTATCTCAGGGTAGATGTTATGTTGTCATTGGTGGTCTGCATCCCTGCGAAAAATGCAGGATTAATAAATGAATCTTCGTTAAATGAAAATTGATATTGTTTGGCATAAGAGCCAACAGTATTATCAGGAGTAATTCCTACCACTATTTTCTTCCCATTGATAGTCCCGGTTCCCGGAGTCAGGGCCACATAGGAAAAATACTCCCGGGGAGAAGTCGCGGTTACTTTTTCTTCCTTTTGCAAGGCTACTTCAAATCCTGTTTTGGTGACATTACGTATCCGGACGGTTTGTGGGAAAGAAGAATTATTAGTAGTCTGTGTGGTAAAAACAATCGGAACTGTCTCGAAAGCTGTTGAAAAGTTAACCGCTTTCCATACACTTGTAACAGAAGCTGAGGCTGCCTGTGCTTGAATATTGCCGAATTGATGAGATCCGGCAGGAATGGCAAAATAAGAAATTGTTTCGTCTCTGAATGTGGAGGTGGTTACATAGTTCCATTTATTCAGTTGAAAATCGAAACCTTCTTTGGTAAGGGACTTAATCCGGTTTGTCATTGCATCTTTATTGACATAAGAGGAAGGGCCGAAGATGACCAATGGATTTTCTTCAAAAATGCTTCCGAAATAGAATTTTTTCCAATCAGTAGGTTTGATAGAAACATTATCATATTGGATCTTTCCTTCCGGAGTGAAAAAAATATCTATCTCATTGGAAGCTGACGTTTCTCCGTTATATCCTATGAGTTGGATAGCATAACTAACCTTTCCCGGATCGGAAGCGTTGAGTTTGCTTGTATATTTTTTAGTGGAAGTATTGGTTATTTCATCTATTTTCTCGTATTTTCCGTTATTTACTTTTTTGAGGATATTATATGACCGGGATAATTCCTGATTGGAGTCTGACCAGGATAAACTTATTTCTTCCTTCACGGGGTCATATGTATAACTCAAAACAGGAGCGATCAGATCCCATTGGGGAATCACTTCATAATCGGGATTATACGCTAATGGAGCAACATTGTCACGGTAAAGTTCACCGGCAAGCGTAAATGTCTCTTCCGGTTCGTCTTTTTCCGATTTGATCAGTATAGCTCTGTTATATCCCACCCAGTTGTAGATTGAATATCTTTCGATAAAGCTACAAGTATCCATTACATTGAGTATCCTTTTCAGGTTATCTCTCATGTATGTTTGGTTTGCGTTGTCTGCTGGTCCGGTATTATCATTAGGACCTCCACCGTCTGATCCTTCCGGGCCTCCGGTTCTATTAGGCCACCATTCTCCGGTCCAATGCGCTCCGATATTCCATTCTTTGATCCAGATCGGGCGTTTGGTTTTCCGGTGGACTTCTGCGATGGAGTTATACCATCGTTGAGGGTCGGTTTCTCCCCAGTAAGCATGTATAACTACATAATCTACCCTGTAGTTCCGGGCATTAGCTTTTTCCATAAACTCGTACAGCCACTTGAAATCGGTCGTCGCAGGACTTCCTACGCGCAATCCTGATTTCATCATTTGCGGCCATTGTTCAATAGCTATATCTACAGACATGTTCGCTTGTTCCCAGTGATCAGGTTCATTAAATGAGAGCAGATGTGATACTTTGTTTAGAGGATTGATGTCTGTTTCAAATCCCGGCCACCATTGGGTGATTCTTTCCGGTACATATTCCATTCCCATCTCGGAATTTTTTCCGGCGCCCCAATCGTAATACCAGGTAGAATTGGTCAAATGTCTTTGATTATAGCTACCGCCGCACCAGCCTTTTTTAGATACCCATTCCCATCTGAACACCCGTATATAAGAAATGGTTTGGTCAAGTTCGGATTGGATGACCGGAATATTGATATCTTCTCTATCAGCAACGAATACCCGGCTATAACCTGTTCCGTCCGGACTATTGGCTAATGTAGCCATGTAACCTCTTTTCAGTTTGAAAGACCTTATTTTATTTTCCAGACCGGCAGGTAGATTGTTGTGGTATTCGTACAACGACATCCAGGTTCCTTCTCCTCCGTAATTTTGTTCAGTGAAAACCTGCAGGGGTTTATAGGCATCAGTATGGGACATGATAACTGTACCATGCCCATATACACTGATGCGGCAGTTAATATCTTCTTCTAATGCTTGTCCGTTGATCAAAATATTGCTTTTATACTTTTCCAGTACAATAAGTGGTTTCATTTTGTCGAAAAACAGCCAGGAATCTTCCGAGTTGATTGAGATTGTACTGTTGACAATCGGATCTTCTGCATCGGTGAGATGTAGATCTGTATTGACCGGAACGATATAACTTGCCTGATCGGAAACCGAACCCTGTGTGATTACCTGATTTTGTGCATGTATTGACACACTTATCAGTAAACCGGAAATGAATAGCAATACTTTTTTCATGTAAATTATTGTTTTGTTATTTTGAAATTATAGAGAATACCTTCTTTTGTTGACAATTGGAAAGCATATAAGCCGGAAGATAAATATCCTAAATCAACAGACAACAATTTGCCTGGGCTTTGGATGTTTTTCTGGCTTATTTTGCGTCCTTGCATGTCATAAATGGCATAGTAACCGTCGATCGGATCATTCAATGATATGTTTAATATATCTTTTACCGGATTTGGATAATGCGATATTTCCGGGATGATATTGTTACTTAAACCGGTCTCATTGGTTACAGTTAATTTTACAACTGTTTTGTCCGGAATGACATTAATAATCCCGGTTTTACCATCACCATTAGTATATTGTTTAGAAGAAATGACTACATCGTTTTCAATGACTTCACATTTTATAGTCATTATGCAATTACAATTTACCTGTGTCCATTCGTTTGGGAATGCAATGGAAATACTTACAGGAACGTTGTATATCTCATCATCCAGCCAATCGGTAAATTCATATTGCAGTGTTTTATCGTCCAATGCTGTTTTTGTCATTCTCAGGTTATCCCTTTCTTTGGCATAGCGGACAATATTGGCAAATGTAGTCGGCCAGATTTCTCCGGCAGTACGTTTCTCATCCAGGAAACGGCAGATATTGGTCAGCCATTCTGTGGTAGCCGGTTCATAAGAATCGGTGCTACCCAGTTGGTTAAATGGAATCACCTCATGGATACATGCTACTCCGAATTTATTGCTTGCAATTACATTGGATTGAATGGTATTTTTCAGTCTTGTAGCGCTCTGTTCGTCATTCGCTAAGGAGCGTGGAGCTGTCCATGTCAATAATTCAGAATTGATGCGATACCAGTTATCTTCATCCTGAGAAGCATTGTTTTGCAGGTTTCCGCAGGCACGTCCGGCGATGAATAAATCTTTCATGGCAAAATCGGTATGGTCGTTTCTCAGACAGAAAGGATATGCATGTGTAAGGCATAGTTGAGAAGGAATTTCTTTCTCAATGTTTTCTTTATCCTTTTTCAATTCATTGGTTAATTCACTCAATCCGAGGCTTGTCAGATCCGGGTGATTCACCGAATGTGAAGCAATTTCCTGTCCTTCTTCGGCCATAGATTTGAAATCTTCCCAGAAACCGTAGCGGTAGACGGGTGTTTCGCTTTCATGTACCAATTTCCCGGAGTTGACAAAGAATGTTCCTTCAATATTATATTCCTTCAATACCGGGAATGCATGATCATAATGACCTTTGAAACCATCATCAAATGTCAACGCGAAAGCAGAAGATGCTCCGTTTTGCCATTTCTTGACTTCTACCGAAGGATCATTTGCCACACGGTCATAACGGAAATTAGTGAAACGATGGAATGTCAGGTAGTTAGCATCATGCTGACGGGGAGGATTTCCTGTTTCATCTTCCCAGGCTGTGCGTGAAGCGGCAATGATATCGTTGCCGTCAAACTGCCAGTCAAGATACTGGAATCCGTGTGTAGCAACATCCGGATGATGTAATAAGGTATCTTTGATATTCCAGGTAACCAGATCATCAGACCATACAAGAGTTACTGTATTACGTGTACCTCCGTTATCACCGCCCCGGTTTTTCTCCAGGACATAATTAGTCAGCGTCCAGTATTTATTGCTTTCTTTATCGAAACGGATGGTAAATTTCTTACCAGATCCCGGGAACGTTACAAAATCTTTCTGAGGATTGAAACTGGCTGTTTTACCATCGGCTGAGATTCTGACAACAGCCGCTTTATCATCCGGATTATAGGCTACCCGAAGGATATTTTTAACAGATCCGTCTTTAGCGATAACAGCATTTCCTTCCAACCAGGCAGATGAACCGGACAAGGTGCTACCAAAACTATACAGGATTTTATTTGTTTTTGTCCAGTTTTCAGCATTCAGAAGATCAGCATCTTCATCTATAGACATCATGAAGGAATAGAATGGGCCCCATCCTCCTTCGCTTCCCTGTTCTTCCATTGCTCTCCATATTTTTCCTTCATGGAAAACTACGGGAACCGGTGCACAGTGGTAATAACCGGGGATTAATAAACCATTGGAAGCATCAGTAGGAGAAGTCCAGGTGTAACCTCCATCTGTCGATTTCAGGATGACACAATTTCCATATCCTATATTACATCTGGGCTGTACTCCAAATAGATATAATTCATCATTCCGGGTAAACAAAGTAGACCAGGTAAGTTTTTTGATTTCTGCGATTCTCTCCCAACTTTTCCCTTTATCTTCTGATTTATAGATGAATGAGTCAGAGATGAATCCTCCGAAATAATCGTGCGATGCGATATAGGTTCCATCCGGTAAAACAGTGATACTTGGAGATCCCACATATTTATGCGTTTCAGCTTTTGAATTATGGATGACTGTTCCCGGAGGAGGCGTAATCATCAATATTTCTTTATAATCAATTTCCGGAGAAATTACCAGAATGCCATACCAGGAGGTAGTTTCTATTTTGATTATATCATCTTTTGAAACAGTTTTCTTATAAACGCTGAATCTGCTGTTTGTCCCGTCGTTATAGCTGAATCCCAGTTCCTCTTCTTTTGTCCACCCATCGCGGGAGAAGATATTATCTTCATCAGCTACAGCGATATACAGATCTCCATCAGCCAAGGCTTTTACTGATAATTTGGGGGCTGCACCACCATTGAAACGGGTAAACAGGTTTCCTTTCAATAAAGGATTGATGGTACTGAAAATATAAGTCCGGTTTGAAAATGCGATGGCGCCTGTTTTAAGATCAGCAGTTTCCATACGTCCGTCACATTGGATGCTGACCGGTACTGCAGATATTGCACCCTGTACTGGCTCTTCTTTGATATCAGGAGCGATGATAATGGCCCCTGAAAATGTACTTGGTTGTACAACATCGAACCAGACATCTTTAGTTACTTGTTTTTTGTAAAGCGATAATTTTGACAGTTCTCCATCCCCATACGATATTTTGTATACAGGAACCAGTTCCCAACCGTTTGTAGTAGCCCAAGTGGCACATACATCCGGTTTTTCTCCGGTTGCTACCAAGACATAGATATCACCGTCTTTATCAGGTTTGACCTGCATGGTGGGCAATGGCCCCGGCAAATAAGTAGAATTAGCATTGATTTTTGTGAATTTCCAATTGGCAAAATCTGCAGGGATATCACCAAGAACCACGGCTGGCCTGTTGGGGAAGAGTCCTTCTGATTTGGCGAATGTTTTTATTTCGTAGTTTGTGCCTTTTATTTCGAAGTTGGGAAGAGCCTCCGGCACATCCGGTTTAAAATAAGCATAAAACTGGCGTCTGGTAGCCACTTCAAAATTATATGTCGATTCTGTTGAAATGTTATATCCGTTTTCGGCCCACCAGGCAAACTGGTAACCTGGGTTTGCTGTTGCCGTGATCGTATGTTGCGCTCCGACAGAGATATCTCCGGTTCCGGTTGTACTTCCACCTGCTGCAGGATATGCGATTGCAGTAATATTTACTTTGGCAGCAGGAGTATAAATTTCTGCGATTTGTGCGGCGCTTAAAGCTACTCCGAAAATCTGGATATCATCCAATAACGTACCGCCACCATGGGAAGTTCCGTTGAAGCGTAAATTTTTCAGTACTGCATTGTCGATATTGTAAGTCGTGTTTGACCCAATCAGAGCATTGTTGATGTACAACATTAAGTTGGTTCCTTCTTTCACGATAGCATAAAAAGACCAATCGTAAATAAAGCTTGTCGGATCAACTGTTGAATTGATATCTTTATTGGTTCTCAGACTTAATTTGCTTCCATTCCAATGAGCGACGTGCCGCATGGTAAAAGTTGCTCCATCGAAATCAAACATAGCCGGAAATCCATTTAATCCCTGGGGCTGTGTTCTCACTTTTGCCCAGAAAGCGAGGGTAAAATCACCTGTTCCTACCAATGATTCTGTAGATTGGATTCTTAGGCAACGATAGAATCCCGGTTGGTCTCCTTTATTGCTGGCATCCAATAAATTCGGAAGAAGTAAAACCTTTCCGCGATCTGCATCGGTTTCAATGCTTGCGTCGTCTTTCAGGTTAGGAGTAGGACTAACATTATCTGTAATTTTGGCGATAATACTTCCTGTGGATGGTTCTAATTGATTCAAATCTGTGATTTCTTCACAGTCATATTTCAATAATGGCTGTGGTATTGCCGCTTGTAACTGTGCACTTAGTATCAGTGCAACAAGCATAAAGGTATAAAAAATTAGATTTTTCTTCATGATAATATGTTTCATGATAATCAAGTTTAAATATTGAAACTACTGATAACTGCTTGTAATTGAAATAAAATATTACATTCATTAAATAATTTGAATGTTGACTGTAATATCTAAACAGGTAAGGTGTGCTGATGTATGTATCATGTACACCATTACCTGTTTAGAATACCTTTATCTTATCAGGACTGCTGATGTCCTCTTCTTTTGCGAACAAACATATAAACTCCGGCAAGAACTATCAAAACATACAGTCCGTCGTGTATAGGTGTTCCAACAAAAAGTTCACCTTCTTCCGTTTCTGTCGTTGCTCTGGAACCCCGCAAACTTGGTTCATCGGAACCCTGCAGCCAGGAATCTGTCCGGTCTTTCATGGAATCAAAACCGGTGGAGGCAAATATCTGGCCGGCAAAAAACAGGCAAACTACCAAGAATACTATTTTTGTCGCTTTCATATTATTTTTTATTGATAAGGGTTTTTACTATTTCTACTTTCTTAGATTCATAGATTTTCTTCACGAGATAGATGCCATTAGTGGCTGGTTCGTAGATTTCGATACCCTGCAGGTTGTAGTAACGGGTTTCAATAACCTGATCATCAGCTACATCAATACCATCTATCTCAGTTTCCTGCTCTTTTACACTTACAGATCTCAGATCTATAGCTTCAACATCTTTAACTGTTATCATTGCTTCAAATGGTTTCAGAGAAGTACCTGAAGGGAGTTCATTATTACTCTCATAAAGCACATTAAATTTACCATTAGTTTCATAATTATACATGTAATAATGTTGAGCACCTACAATTGAAGGGGCATTAGCTACAGAAGGATTAGCAATCAAGGTATATCCGGAAGCAAGAGCTGGAACTGGTGTATTTGTATTACTCAATACCGGATTAGGCTCAGAAATGAAAGTAATTTCTTTACCATTAAATACACTTGGGAATTGGATAGCATAACCTTTACCTGCCTCAAACTCGCCGGCATATTCAAAATCAGATCCATTATAATTCTTTAACCAGAAATCACCTTTAGTTCCATTATCAGCAGTGGTTCCGTCATAAATATCCAACCATGGTCCATCAACCATGTCATCTTCAAAACCTGCACAGTAAATTGATTCTATAGCAAATGAGAAACCGATAGGATACCATTTTTTAGGGGTGAAGGTTTTTTGGTATTTTACTACTCCATTAACGGTTAATTTACCTGCCGGAATACCGGTTAACTGGCCGGTAGAAGTCTCATCAGATTTGATAATGATGTCTCCGTAAGAACCTTTAATATAATCATTATAAGTACGGCTTTGACCGGCGTTAATTACATAAACGCTGTGAATACTTGAAGAGATAACCAATACTCCATACCAGCTTGTAGTTTCAATTTTGGTTATTTCATTTTCCAATACACTCTTCTTATAAATGTCAAATATATTGTTTCCACCACCACTATAAGTAAATCTTAAGTTATCTATTTTTGTCCAGCCCACACGGGAAAAAGCGACGTCTCCATCGGCTATAGCGACATACAGATCACCATCGGCTAAGGCCTTTACTGATAATTTGGGAGCTTCACCGCCATTGATACGGGTAAACTGGGTTCCTTGCAATCGGGGACTGATGGTACTCAAAACAAAATTCCGGTTTGAAAATGCAGAGTCACCTGATGCAAAATTGGCAACTTTTAGATATCCTCCTTCACTTTCGATCCTGACTGCTACGGTAGATATTGCATCACCTACAGAGATATCAGGGGCAATGATAATGGCTCCGGAAAATGTATTTGGCTGTACAACATCAATTAAGGCATCTTTAGTTACTTGTTTTTTGTAAAGCATCAATTTTTCTAATTCCGAAGCCCCATATGATATTTTGTATACAGGCGCCAATTCCCAGCCGTTTGTAGTAGCCCAGGAGGCGCATACTTCCGGTTTTTCTCCATTTGCTACCAGGGCATAAATATAACCATTTTTATCGGGTTTCACTTGTATTGCGGGTAATGGCCCGGGATTAGTAGTAGAATTGGCATTGATTTTTGTGAATTTCCAATTGGCAAATTCTGCAGGGATATCACCGAAAACCATCGTCCTGTTGAGGAAAAGAGTTTTTCCTTTGGCGAATGTTTCTATGTTATAGTTTGTACCTGTAATTTTAAAGTTGGGAAGATCTTCCGGTACATTCGGTTTGAAGTAAGCATAAAGCTGACGTCCGGTAGACACACCAAAACTATATGCCGGGTCTGTTGAAACGGTATATCCGTTTTCGGCCCACCAGGCAAACTGATAGTTGGGATTTGCTGTTGCTGTAACCGTATGTTGTGTGCCGACAGCAATATCTCCTGTTCCGGATATACTTCCACCTGCTGCAGGGTATGCGGTTGCTGAAATATTCGCCTTAGCATTGGGATCATAGATTTCTGCAATTTGTGCGGCGCTTAAAGCTGTCCCAAAAATCTGGATATCATCCAATAACGTACCGCCACCATGGGCACTTCCGTTGAAGCGTAATTTTTTCAGTGACGTATTGGCAATATTATAAGTCGTGTTCGATCCAATCAGTGTATTGTTGATATATAACTTTAAGTTACTTCCTTCTTTCACAATAACATAAAGGGACCAATCGTGTATAAAAGTTACTGCATCTGCAGTTGAATTGATATCTTTATTGGTTCGCAGACATAGTTTGGTTTTTACTGTACTCCAATCTATGTGCCGCATGGCAAAAGTTGCTCCCGCTTCATCGAATTCAAACATCGCCGGAAATCCATTCAGTCCAAGGGGTGAAGTCTGTGTTCTCACTTTTGCCCAGAAAGCGAGGGTAAAATCTCCTGTTCCCACCAATGATTCTGTAGATTCGATTCTTAAGCAACGATAGAATCCCGGTTGGTCTCCTTTATTGTTGCCATCTAAAAAATTCGGAAGAAGTAAAACCTTTCCGCGATCTGCATCGGTTTCAATGCTGGCATCGTTTTTCAAAGCAGAACTACCGTCGGTAATTTTGGCGATGATACTTCCGGTAGAAGGTTCTAATTGATTAAGATTGGTGATTTCTTCACAATCATATTGCAATAAAGGTTGTGGTATAGCTGCTTGCAGCTGTGCACTTAACATCAGTGCGACAAGCATAAAGGTATAAAAAATCAGATTTTTTTTCATGACAATTAAGTTTAAGATATTAAAAATGTAGGTAACTGTTTGTAAATTAGATAGGGAATCAGTATTCATGAAATAAAATCTGCTTTTCATGAATACTGATAATGATAAACCAAACCTAAAAAAAACTATTTAATGATTAATTTTAATACAGATCCTTTTTCTCCGTCTTTGATGATGTATAGTCCTTTATCCAGAGAGAAAGATGCTTTTCCTGCATCCGCCTTTACGGATTTGACCAAGGCCCCTGTTATGCTGTAAATGGATACTTTGATGCTTTCTATATTTGATAGAGAAACCATACTTCCGTTGATGCTATATTTTATGTTGTTTTTGTTGAGTTTGGCATCGTTTAATCCGGATCCTTCTACTTTTTTGAGGACGATGTTGTCGAAGTCTACCCAACAATTAAGGTTTCCTAAATCAAAGGTCGATGCTTGTCCTACATAAATAGTGGTAGGACTTGCGTTTGTTGAAGTAAATTCAAAACTATCTTCATACCATGCACCATCATGATTATTTACCAAATCATAAGTAAATTTCAGACAATTGTCCCGATATTGTGCACTATCTGCTGGTGTAGTTAAATTTTTATATTCTTCATAATCAAAACCTTCAAATATTTTTATAAATGGGGGAGTTGGCTTACTAGCTATATTGCTAATACGATATAGGAAAGAAATACTATATGTTCCTCCCGAAACCAATGGTATAGTTTGGCAAAGACCCGTATCTGCCCAACTATTCCAGGCATATGTTTGTATTCTAAGAAACTGATAGTTGTCTTCCAATTGAAAATCTAATTCAACGTGTTGTTCCACAGTAGGGAATCCATTCCATCGGTCTATTCCTACACGAGGTTCAAAAGGAGATCTGGCATTGTTGAAAGTATTATCCTTGATAGAGTCTTCAGGGACAGGATCCCAATCGGGTATCAATAGCGGGCATGTGGTAGTACCTTCAAAGTCAAAGTAATCTTCTTGAGATATTTCGCTTTCGAAATCTCCGTTTTTCAGTAAATTTTCCTCTGCATTTACAGATACAGAAAAAAATAAAAACAGGCTCATAATAAAAGTAATTTTTTTCATGACATAGAATTTTAAAATTGATAAATAATATTCTATGTCAAAAGTATTATGCAAATGAAAAAAGGAGGTTTAATTAGAGATATTTATCGTTGGATTATGGTTCAGTTGGCAGATACAAAGGAAGAAGAGGTTGCCTGATTCAATTTTACGGGCAACCTCCTTTATCATTTATCTGTATATGAATGAGTAATATGAAATTGTTTGTTAGGTAATTACCCATTTCATCAAGGATATTTTATTTCAAGTTGACAACCTGATTCTACTTCAAAATCACTGATAATATTAACTTCACCTGCTGCATCAAGAATTAGTTTTGCGCCATTTTGGACTTTGACGTTTTGAATATTGATGTCGCCACAGCTTATAACGGTTGTGTTGGTAGTAACAATTTTATTGGTAAAATTGACAATTGTTGGACAAGAAATACCATTTAATGTTGTTACATTTGTACTGTTAGGGTCCAGCCAATGATTGAGGCGTCTTCGATTGTCTGTTGCCCCATTCCCTGTCCATGAAACGCTGAATTTGCCGTAAAGTCCACGATCATTTGGTGGATCAGAGCAATTTACACTTGACCCTCCGTATAATTGTCCGATTACATGGCTACTACTATTAATCAAAGAAGAACCTGAGGAACCACCTTCTGTAACTGAATACCCATTGGGGGTTTGCATCCAATATAGAGACCAATAAGAGCCACCACTCATAGAATAATTTTGAGGAGTTTGATTGTGCGTTGCTATTTTCTTTACATCTCCGCGTGGATGATGAATACCAACTCCACCTGTTCCAGAGTTTCCTGTTCTATCCCAACCTAAATAATAAGGAGTATAAGATGGCGTATGATCAGAAAAATACATCGGATCTTCTGTCAATTTTAATAATGCAAAATCACTTACAGATATACCCCCATTGGCTAATATCTGCGCCCCTGAAGTAGAAAATGCCAATGGTTCTGATGAAGTAGAATTATTATAATTACAATCATTAGGATTTGGAGGAAGTTCATAATTCCAATAAAATGTCCAATGATTTAGATTGGGATTATTTATTGCATCATAGCCTCCTAAACAATGGTTGGCTGTTAAAAAATACGGATAATAATCATTATTTGTGTTATTAATTAATGAACCTGTACAGTTCCTGTTCCCATTCACAAGTATCAATGCAATAGCACGTTTTTCATTTTGCCAATTATTTCCTTCAGGACAATTTATGTTAACCTGGCAATTACCGGATTGATTAAATCCCAGAGCGAGATTTGGATTGTTCCCGGGAACATTTCCATATCCAAACTCAGGCATAATATACCTGTAACCATGAACAATTCCCGATACGGAAATAACACCAACCTCCTTTACTTCATTTGGCAAGTAGTATTCTAAAGTAACCTGGTCACCATATACTAAACCCGTGGCAAACCCTTGTATATCTTTCTTATCCCCTTTATTATTTACTGATGTAAAAGCTCCAATACTATGTCTGTGGTCATTACTATAAATAAAAAATTTAGCTCCCTCCGGTAACCAGAATTTATCGTATAGTAAGTTAATAGACAAAGCATCCGGACAAATAATGGAAAGTTGACATAGTTTATCGCCATTTTCTAAAGTATGCCAATAGCCTGCATCAAATAGATTTAAATCTACAGAATGAGTAAAACCAAATCGTGGAGGAAGCCCAAGTTCTTCTTCTTTCTCATCTTCTGCTTGCAGTCTAATTATATCAATAGCAGGCATAACAATTATAGGCATTTGTTTTTCTTTAGAATTATATTTAAAACCAATGGGAACTTCCCTTGTACTAATTTGGGCATTTGCCTGTAAGCAAAATAGAAATAAACCCAAAAATATTTTTGATGTATATTTGTTAATATTCATTTCAACCTCCTATTTCTTTATATTTCAAATAATTTTTCCCTTCATTGTAATGTAGTTGCAATATTTTTGGATATGTATCTTTGACAGTAAAAAATTGAATCTCAAAAAAAAGTCGACTATATAATTCTCCGTCATACATATCGGCAGCTTCGCTTATAACACAATCAGTAAAACGATAGGTGCATGTATTATAATCAATTTTATACCTACCCCATATGATATTATTAACTGTTTGTCCACTAAAAGTACTGTCTATATCAAACACAATTGTATAACATTCATTACAATCTTTTGGGTCCAGTTCTGTTAAAATACTTGTATTTGTATCAACAATGCCTGTCAATTTCCATTTAGTTCCTTGCAAGTTCGTTTCTTGCAAAGTGTATTTTTCCCATTTTGCATAAAGCGTTGTGTCCTGCATTACGATATCGGTTTTAAAATCCCATTCGTTGGTAAATGTGCCATTGTCGGTAAACCAACCAGCAAAATCGTAACCCTCTCTTTTGGGATTTTCAGGTGCTGTGGCGTAGTTGCCGTGTATGATCAATTGTGGCTTAATGTTAACTTCTTCGACCACAAAATTTATGGTATGTTTGGGCCGAGTTTCCCACTTATAGCAGCCAGTAGTTGCGAACAAAGTAACTATAACTAAACACAGTGTCCCAATAACAGTGAACTGTAGTGATTTTTTTAATATTATTTTCATTTTGCTTTGAATTAAATGATTACTGTTTTTGTTAATTTCTGCATTTGTTGTTTGCATCCCAATTAAAAGAGTTAATCACATGGCATTGTGAAAATCAAAAATTTCTTGGTTAATTATTCTTATTCTGTTAGAATCATTCTTTTTACATCCATTTCCTTTCCATCGACAATCAATGCATACAAGTAAATACCAGCAGCGAATTCCCTCCCTGATATTTCCTGGAATCCGTTGCCTCTTTGAGCGATATTGAATTGTTTGATTTGGTTTCCCTGCAGATTATAAATACACAAATAAGCATTTTTCACGGAACTTGGAATATAAAATTTGATATGTGTTGTTTCTGAAAATGGATTGGGAGTGTTTTGATAGAGGGTTGCTCCTTGTTCTGTTTGTGTATTTGAGATATCTGTTGCAGCCCGAAGCCCCGGAACAGTAAGCCCCGTTTCCAGGTATTCTACTTTGGCGTTTAGCTCTTTTATTGATTGGATCAATAAAGGAATGAGTCCGGTATAATTGATAGACAGATATCCGTTATCTTCTTCATAGACTAAGTCGGGGTATAGTTTTTGTAGATCCTGGGCGATTAGGCCAAAATGTTTTTTTTGAAACACCTGAGAGTTTTCATCCAGTTGTGGTTCTTTTGTTATCCCATCGTTTGTTTTTACTTCCTGATATTGCTGTTTCAGTTTGTATTCTATGGGATTCAGGCTTAGAATATTTTTCAGAATCTTAGAGTCTTTTGTTTCCAGTTCAACAATATCCTGTTTGTATCGGATATCAGAACTACTGATTACAACTCCATTGATGGTGCCGGTTACTGCTACATTTCCTGCAAAATAGCCGGCGTATATTCCATTGATATAAGGCATTGTACCCGGTTGACTATTTGTATTTGTAAAACCGCAAATACCGGCTCCTAATGCATTGCTTGCAATACCTCCCAATACTCCAAGGTTGTATCCACTTGAGGTATTACCACCAATTCCATATACTCCAACAGCTTTACCACCAGATCCATATGCACTTCCTTGGAGACCTACTGAAATTAGACTTCCGGAAGCAATATCACAGGAAGCTACGATTCCATAATGAAATGGAGGATTATTTTGAAGATTCACCAATCCTGAACGATAAACAGCTAATCCCTCTGCCTTCCCATCAGCAAGAATAAAAGCTTCACTAATAGATTTTCCTGGTCCATTGATAGTTAGAGTAGACGATGGTGTACCTGTAACCTTGATACCCACATTCCCATTACTGGCAACTTTCAATTGCGCTGTTGTGCTAAGGGCAAAACACACAACTAATACTTGAGATAGAATTACTTTCTTCATGACTTGTTGTTTTTTAGATTAATATGATGTTAATAAAAGCAATAGTCATTCCTGAGACATAATATGATCAAAAATTTGTTTGATGGAGTGTCTTTATTTATCAAAGATAATATCCAAATAAAAAAAAGAGGTTTAATTATAGATATTTTTTTGAGAGATTGTTTAAAAAATTAAGAGTTGGTTTACGCATGAAACCAACTCTTAACTCTTAACTAAAAACCCAATCAATACGCTTTTTCCCCCTTTTTTAGATCAGGCAGGTAAAAATCAAAACCAGCATTCCTATCACAGGAAAGAATCCCATTTTCCACTTTGAATGCCGCTACCTGTATAGATGATCTCCGGTAGATATGTGGAAGAATTCCGGCCTCGTCTAATTTCCCTTTTTCATCGCCCCAGCCACCTTCTTTTTCCCAACCGGGATGTGTGAAATAAAAGACATAAGCATTGTTTTCAGTGGTTACGATACAGGGATGGCTTGCTCTGACTCCATCTTCTTTTCTGGTTCCTTTTTCTCCCAGGATGACTCCTTGTTTTTCCCAGTGATCGGAATCTTTGGAACGGTATACTCCCAGGCCTTCCCATTGGTCGGTCAGCAACCAGTAGTAGTCTTTATAGAAAAATACAAAAGGCGCTTCATGAGGTTTATCACCAATGGTAATTCCGGAAATATTTTTCCAGGTTTTTAAATCATTGCTTACAGCTTCAACTGTATATCCGATCCGGCCGTTTTTATACCACATTCCCCATTGGCCATTGGCTTTTTTGTAAACAGTAGCATCCAACAGAGGATCTTCGGAAAGAGGGATGAGTTGATCGAATTTCCAATCCCACAAATCTTTACTTGTATAATGAGCGATTTTTCCGATGCCCGACCATGTTTCATGAATACCTCTGATATAAGTAACAAACAAATGATAAGTATCATTATCATAAATCACGTGAGGCGCCCAGAAAGTATTATCTCCTGGTTCAAAATCCAGATCCAGCGTACCTTTATAATTCCAGCTCTTACCATTATCGGTCGAGACAGCTACGCCAATGCGTGTTCCATAACACCAATTGGTCCCATGTACAGCTACATTTGCCCTTCTGCTGGTGTAAAATATATGCCAGGAATTTTCGCCGTAGTTGTACATTAGTACCGGATCGGCAGCCCCATCATGCACCGGATCTCTGAACAAGGGCGCTTTTGCCGTTTGTAATTCTCTTGTTGTATTGCCATTTTGGGAAAGCAACGGGAGACATACACAGATGGTTGTCAGTATACATAATAATCTTTTCATTTTGGAAAATTTGAAATAATCATTTTGGACTTCTTAAAATAGTCCGGCAATTAAATACTCTGGGAGTCATTTTATTGGGAATCGTATTGAATCTCACAGTCATTTTTTCTTTGTCTTTGGTTGTTCCTGCAGGAAGATGGTACACAACCTGGCGGAAATCTTCGGTTTCCATGGCCGGTAATTCCTGTTTTTCCAATAAATAATCATCAATCAGCAGATCAAACTCATGTTTATTAGCATCTTGTCCCCAATAAGTTACAACCATGTCTACCGGTTGATCGGGAGAAACTTTCATTTCAAAAGAAAACCATCCTTCCAGCCAGGTTCCGCGGAATTTCTTTTTATTAAATAAGCCGTTTGGCGTGTTATGTCCGCGGAAATTATGATCCCGTTCGGGTTGCATTTCCCCAAGCACACAATAATCGAGGGTAATTTTTTCCAGTTCCTGGATTTTCTTTCTTTCGGCTTTGTATTTATCCTCTATTTTTTTCCATTCATCCTTTCCAAAAATATCCCAATAAACCTGATAATATTGTTTGTGTATGTTATACATTGGAATCAGGGTTACATCCGAAGGATTTTCAGCCACATGCATTTTGAAACGTAAGGGATAGTCCGATATTTTGGATATCCATGTTTCCGGTGTTTTATCCTCCGGTATAATCACCGGGATTTGTGATTCCATGTCAATATCTTTTTCTCCCAGATCGGCAGCTAACAGGACAGGGCCGTAAAACAAACCTACGCGTTTGTCATTATCAGGCATGGCTACTGTATAAGTTTCCAATCCGAATTGAAGGGTAACCTTGTCATTGTTTTTCCATGTTCTTTCCAAAACAAAATATCCCTGGGGAGATACGGAACATTGTATTTCTTCGGTATTGATAAAAATCCGGGTATTTTTTGACCAGTAAGGACTTCTTATCATCAACCGGAATTTAGATTTGGAAGGGGTGTTGATAATCAGTTCACTTGTATTGTTTGCCGGGATATTGGCGTATTGTGAAATGGTGATCTTTTTTTCTTTCCAGTCTAATACGGATGGGATAAAAAGATTTACCAATATATCCTGCTTATCGGATTTGGCATAAATAAGGCGGTTGTATTTCACATGGTTTTCCATGGAAGTGCCCGAACAACAAACAGGATAATCAAAGGAAAGATATGATTTTTTACCCCCTGAAACCAAAGGAGTATAATACATTCCGGTTCCTGTTTCCGGACTGATTGTTGCCAGAATATGGTTATACATCGATTTTTCATAAAAATCCATGTATTTGGAAACCGGATTCCAGCAAAACAAATGTTCGGTCAACTTCAACATATTGTATGAATTACATGTTTCGGAATTGGATAGACTCAGTCGATTGGATAATTTACCGGGATCTCCGAAATGTTCCCCATCACTGTTTCCTCCATTTACATATGTATGATTTTGGGTTACGGTTTCCCAAAAGAAAGACGCAATAACAGAATCATTGGGATTGTTTGCAAGTTCATAATATCTGGCAGATCCTACGATCTTTGGTACCTGCGTATTGGCATGTAATCCTGATAAGTGATCCTGATGATGTTCCAATGGATCGGTTATGGCTGTATGGGTAAATTTCCCACTCAATTCCAGGAATCTTTTTTCATTTGTTAATCCGTACAGATTTGCCAATGACTCTTTAATTCCTCCATGTTCACAGTCCAATACTTTTTGAATTTGTTCATTGGTAAGGTGTGCAAAAGTGGCATACAGGAAATTCCCCAGGTTCTGTGCTATATTGAGCGCTTTTTTGTTTCCTGTATAAATATACACATCCATTAACCCTGCCAGTACTTTATGCATAACATACACAGGCACCCATCCGCCATTCAGGTCAAATCCTTTGGAATAGATATTTCCTTCTGACACCTCCTTGAAAATACGTTTTCCGTTGGGGGTTGCCGCCAGGTAACCATTTCCGTTTGTTTTTTGGCATAACTCCAGTTCATCCATGCAATAATTGAGTTTTTTCAATGCATTCTGGTCGCCCGAATAAGCATACCAGATAGCATAAGCAGAAAGATAATGTCCGAAAGATTGTCCGGCTACACCATCACTCTCCCAACCTCCATATTTAGACGCCTTAGGTTCAAGTCCGGCTTCTGACCTGAATCCACTCAGGAACTTGTCGGGTTCTACAGCCTGAAGTAATTCTACATCTTTACTCATGGCTGATAAAAAAGGTGAAGGCAGTAATTTTACTTCATTGTAATTAAACAGAGCGATGTGAGGGGAATTTCCCGGATTTGCCTCACAAAAATGCTGACATTTTGGGAAAAATAAAAGAAATACTCCCAGAGTGATGCTAAAAAAGTTTTTCATATTTTGTATTTATTTGTATGATTATTCACTTGCTTCCTTTAAGGCCGAAGGCCTTTGAGCAATAGCATAGGCCGTTGGTTAGTCATGTTCGGAAGATTGCGCCCAAAGGGCGCTTCCCTAGTAAGCAGTAGGCTATGCCTACTGTATTTGAAAGGCTCTCTGTACAACATAGCTTCCAGAGGAAGCGTCTTTGGGACGCCTGCGATGCAGGCAAAGTTTGGGATTGTCACCTGAGATACAGTGGCCTAGGGCCACTGCTTACTAGGGAAGCGCCCTTTGGGCGCAAAGCTTCCAAACATGATTGAAAATGCCTCCTATTCTATTTGCTTAAATGCTATCAGCCTTATTAGCTTTGGGATAAAAAGGCACACAATTATTATAAATTATACGAATTAATTGTTTTGCAAAAATATGTCCCGAAAAGTTTTAGCGCAGGTAATTATGGTTTATATTAGTTGAATTAAAGATTTTTTTCTATGTATTCCTGGGGAGTCATGTTGAATTCCTTTTTGAAGCAGATGGTAAAGTACCGGGGATCATTGAATCCTACTTTATAGGCAATTTCAGAGATATAAGCTTTATTTTCTAAAAGCAATTTACTGGCTGTTTTTAATCTGATATTTTTGATAAATTCGGAAGGCGAGAGATTGGTCAGAGATTTTAATTTCCTGTATAACATGGAATTAGACATGGCCATTTTGTCTATCAATACTTTTACATCAAATGCAGGATTTTCCAGATTTTCTTCCACAATGAGAATTGCCTTTTCCAGAATCTTCTCATCCATGGAAGTTAGCTTGATTTGAATATCCCTTGTCAACGGAGTACTTTTGAACTTGCCTACAGTAAGTTCCCGGTTAATAATAATACTGTTTAACTGTGATTCCAACAATGAAAAACTGAATGGTTTGGTGATGTAGGCATCTGCTCCGGTATTAAATCCTTCCAATTTATCTTCATTACTCACTTTGCCCGAAAGGAGCACTACCGGAATATGACAGGTCTGGATATCTTCTTTGATATTTTTGCAAATCAGGAACCCGTTCATTCCCGGCATAAGAATATCCGTCAGTATCAGACTTGGATTGTATTTTTTTGCCAGGTTGATACCCTCTTCTCCACTTGTGCAGGTATAAACAGTAAACCTGGGGGAGAATAATTTTTTGATTGAAGATAATAATTCCTGGTCATCTTCAATGGCCAATATAGAGTATTTTTTATCTTTGGGAATATAATTGCTTGCATTCGTTTCTTCCTGCATCTGATCTTTAGATTGATTCATATCGATGATATCTTTTTTTTCTTCTACCAGATCTTTACTGTACGATTCTTTATTGATCGGAATTTTGATTGTGAAAGTAGTCCATTCACCGGGAGTACTTTCTGCCGCAATGCTCCCATGATGTAGTTCTACTAATGTTTTAGTAAGAGACAACCCTATTCCGTTACCTCTTTTGGTATCGTCATTATAATTTATTTCATAAAACCGGGTGAATAAAAACCCCATATCCTTTTTGTTGATTCCTGCTCCGGTGTTGGTTACGCAAATGGTCAGGTATTTGTATTGCTGATCAGAAAGGAGCTCTTCCGCATGCAAGCGGATATTGATTTTCCCATTCTTTTTATTGTATTTGAAAGCATTAGACAACAAATTGTACATAATTTTGTCAATCTTATCTTTATCGAACCAGGCAGGAATAGACTGCGGATCACATTCAATGGAAAGGTTTATATGATTCTTTTTTTCTATCAGGCTGAAATTTTCCGAACAGATTTTACTTATAAATCTGGCGATATCTCCGTAGGCAACAGAAAGTTTCAGACTATCTTTTTCCGCTTTTCTGAATTCTATGATTTGTTCGATCAGGCGGTTTAGCCTGGAGGTATTTGCCTTCATTATCCGGAAAACATCGTTATCTTCACTATAGGTCTGTTCCAATTCTTCCACCGAACAATTGATGATAGTGAGCGGAGTCAGTAAATCATGTGTTATATTAGTAAAGAAACGCAATTTAGTCTGATTTAACTCTTCCGATTTATCTCTTTCCATCTGTTCTATTTTCAATGCTTGTTTCATCCGGAATTTATACCGGAAGAAACGGAACAGTAAATAGAAAATGAGAAGGAATATCGCTGCATACAAACAATATGCCCACCAGGTTTTATAGGGTGGAGGTAATATATGGATCGTTAAAACTTCAGGCTCAGTGTTCATGTAACCATACTCGTTGGTTCCCTTGATTAAAAAACGATAGGTTCCTGCCTGCAAATTGGTATAGTAGGCAAAACGCAGATCAGCTCCGACATAATTCCAATTAGTATCAAAACCTTCCAATTTGTATGCATACCGGGTTTTTTCCGGGTGCTTGAAATCCAGGGCAGAAAATTCTATGCCAAAATTATAATCTTTATGAGACAAAGTGATTGATTTGGAAAAATCCGGGTGCATGCCCGGTGAAATCTTCTCTTTTTTCTCTTTTGGCAAGTTTTCGAAAGAATTATGAAAGATCTTGATATCTGTGATGGCTATTTTTATATTCTTCGTGTGAAATGTATTTTGAATGAGGCGTACAGGATCGAAGGCAGTAAGGCCTTTGGAAGTTCCGAGATAAATCAGTCCGTTTTCGTCTTTCAATACAGCGTTTGTATTGAAGGTATTGGCCAGTAATCCATCGCCTGTGGTATAAATGGTTACTTGTTTATTGTTTGAAGCATCCGGATCGTATAAAACAAGTCCTTGGTTTGTCGCCAGAAAAAGCGTATTATTTGCCTCTGTTATACTGTATATGATATCACCTGGGATTTCCGACATATTTTCTATAATCTCAAACCTGTTCCTTTCCCGGTTGAGTTTGCTTAGCCCTCCTCCTTTGGTTCCTAACCACAATCTTTTTTTACTATCTTCGAAAATACAGGTGGTCTCGTTGCAATTGATAAGCCTGTTTTTAAGATTGTAGTTTTTGAATTTCAGGCTTTTCACCCCATCAGAAAGATCGGAGTAATAAACTCCGTGGTTATTGGTGGCAATCCAGACATGTCCGAGATAATCCATTTCAATTGATAAAGCTTCGATTGCGTTATCCAAATTCAGATTTGTATAAGAAAGAGTATCTCCTTCAGGAGTAATGATATTCATTCCTCTGTTCGTTCCGATCCAGATATTTTCTTGATTATCTTTTTTGATACAGGAAACGATATCGCCAGTAATCCACTGTCCCCAATATGGATAAAACTGTTTACAGGAAATCATTGTGTGATCTTTTATTCCCATTATACACAATCCGCCATATTCGGAACCTATCCAAAGTTCATCTTTATCTTTTTGCTTATTTCTGAAGAAAAACTGTGCATGTCCCAATGATTTAGCAATAACCTTTAACTCAGGATCGTCCTGATAATGCGTGATGGTATTGGTTTTTTCATTGAATTTAGCAAGTCCCATCTTGTTTAGTCCAAGCAACAATTCATCTTTATTCCATCTGTAAATTCCGAGGACAGATAGCGGCTGGTTGAAATCTTTCAGGGAGTTGAAGGCATGATTTACAAATTTATTATTTTCCTGATACATCATAAATACCCCTTCATTTTTGGTAGCTACCCATATGATATCCTGTGAACTTTGGAACAGAGCATTGATTTCACAGTTGGTAATATCTATAATTTTTTCAACATCTGAAGATTTGTAAGATGAAGGATTTCCAGTATCAGTAATAAGATCCAAACCCAGGCTGGTTCCTATCAGCAGTCTGTTGTCATAATCCTGTACAATTGTATGAATACCCCGTTCATATTCCGAAAACCGGTCATAACGTTCATAGGTGGTTTTTGCCGGGTCTTTTGACAGATTCATTTTAAATAATCCTTCTCCCCATGCTCCTATCCACATCTGTTGCTGATGGTCCTGGAAAATAACGCTGGTTCTGTTGAAGAAAAGCGCTTTGTTTCCATCATGAATATAGGGATAACGGATGAATTCTCCGCTTGCTTTTTCAAGACAGGCAGTTCCTTGTCCCCAGGTTCCGATCCAGATGTTCCCTTTTTTGTCTTCGAAAATAGTACGTACATCATTTCCCGGAATAGAATTCGGATTATTCGGATCATGCTGGAAAACATGAAAAATACCATCCTTTTCATCATACCGGTGAAGTCCGTTTTGTGTTGCAATCCACATGGTCTGGTCTTTTGCGTATAAAAGTGACCAGATATGGTTTCCCGAAAGCTTTTTATTATCGATACTTTTAATTTTCCCGGTTTTTTTATCCAGGATATTGATTCCATTGACTGTACCGATCCATATCCTGTTGTAAGCATCTTCGGAGATGGCATTGATATTATTACTGTATAACTGTTCCGGAGAAAGATAAGATGATTTATATATTTTGATATCATAACCATCATACCGGCATAATCCATCTGATGTTCCGAACCACATGAAACCTTCCTTGTCTTCAAAAATACATTGAACATTCAGGGAAGGAAGTTTTCCCTGATTATTGATTGGCTGTATCCTGCTATCGGGGATAATATTTGCAGATACAGTAAATGAAATCAGAAACAATACTATATTTCCAATATATCTTAACATTGTGGTTTTTGAAATTACAGTTGTTTAGTAGCCTGATTTATTCTTTTGTCCGGAATGAGGTTGCAGGCAGACCTTCTTTGTTATATAAATTCAGATCAGGATTAGATGACCACGCATGACGTACGGCAACAGGGTTTTTAATGTTGCTGTCTGATACGATAATCTTGTCTCCTTGTATTATGGCTTTTGCAGGAACAAAATGTTCATTGTCGGCCGAGATCTCAAAAGTACGTAAAGGTAATCCATCTTTTGAGATTAAACCACTTCCTGTGTTGGAAAAAGTAAGAATAATTGTGTTTTCTTTTATTTCAGAACTCTCTAAAACCGGTCCGGAAGATACGATATTGTCTCCGTAAACAAGCTTTTTGGCCGCTAAATACATTCTTTCTCCAACAGGTTTTTTATTGGCCGGATGGATATCATACGGATCGCCGGCATCGATTGAAACAGCCATGGCCGTATTTGGATATACCAATGATTTAGCCTGCGATTCCCGGAAATACTGGCAAGCGCCTCCTTCAATATTGGGTAACTGAACAAATATGAAAGGCAAATATCCTTGTTGGAAGCGAACCCTCCAATCGGTAAACATAGCAGGTTGCAGGACTTCATATTGTTTGGGTCTTCCGGAATTTCCTTCTCCCTGATACCACAGGAATCCACGAAGACCATAAGGAATCAACGGATTTATCTTTGTGTTGAACATAGAAGATATATCATTAGTGTATCCTCTTCCTACCGGAAGTTCCGGTTCTATTTCTCCATTATATTTCCAAGGCCCCTTCAATGATATATGGATATTTTTATCATCCGAGTAAATATACGGATCACTGATTTCGTCACCTAAACGGCCATTTCCCCATTCGGATAGTAATCTGATAGCGATAACATTTTTACCGGCCTTAACTAATTTGCCGGGGATATTGTATACCCTGTATCCATCCCATCTTTCGCGGCCCACTTCCTGTCCGTTGAAATAAGTGATATCTCCGGTCATGACTTTTCCTAAATCCAATTTGAGATCTTTTCCGGTAGCCGATGCGGGAATTTCAATGCTTTTTCTCAACCAGACCATTACATATCCGCCTAAACCTACCCTTGCAGGATAAAGAGGATATTCCGCTTCTTTCCAGGAGGAGTCTTTGAAATTCGGTTTGTTAACTCCCTGTTTGACACCGTTATTAATGTTTACGAAAATGTTCTCACGTTCTTTATCTTTTTCTATAGCCTCGTTGTGCAACTTTTGCCAATCTTTATCACTTTTGTATATTTCTTCAATCACACGATTTTTGAATTCGGGTATGGTATATAGAATATCGGCGCTTATCCATGCTTCACAGATGGTTCCGCTACACGATGTATGTATAATGCCTACCGGTACTTTTTTATCCAGGTGTAAAGACCGTGCAAAAAAGTAGGCTACTCCAGAAAATCCTGAAGCCGTTTGAGGGGAACAAACCACCCATTGGCCTCCACTCAGGTCTTCTTTCGGTAAACGGCTGACGTCGTTAGGAGTCCTGAATTCTCTGATATTCGGATAATTTGCTTCTTTTAATACCTCTCCGGCATTGTTTACGCTACCCAGTCCATAGTTCATGTTTGATTGTCCGGAAGCTAACCAAACTTCCCCAATCATTACATTTTTAAATACCTGAGTTGATTTTGCATCATTTGTAATGGTCATTTCATAAGGGCCTCCGGCTTCTGTCGGATTGATTCTGATAAGCCATTTTCCTGTTTGATCAGCCTGAGTGGTATATTTTTTCCCTGCAAAGGAAACTTCTATATTTTCTCCGGGCTTGTCCCAACCCCATACCGGCGCATAAATCTGTTGTTGCATTACCATATTATCTGAAAAAATACGGGCCACGCGTAATGAGTTATTTTGGGCTGAAGCTGCTGTAACTATCAGAAAAAAGATTACCAGGAGGAAATATTTTTTTAACATAATTGATTTTTGAAGTTATTAACTGATTTTATTCTAAATATTTTTTTGGGACACGAATTTGAACGAATTAAACGAATTAAAACGAATTAAAACGAATTAAATAAAAAAGATTTGTTCAAATTCGTTTAATTCGTTCAAATTCGTGTCCCAAAAAATTTAAGACAAATTCTTATTTAACAACAAATTGATTATCTTTATAAATCAATTCTTTCATAAACAGGGCTGTCCGTTTCCCATTCGTTTGATCATATCCCGAATGGTACACGATATATGTTTTCCCTTTTAATTGGAATATGCCCGGATGACTTCCCCATACGGTACAAAAGTACGTCCAGTTGTTAATTCCATCATTCGACTGATAAATGCGCAAACCTTTTTCCCAGGCATCTACAATCATGAAATATTTCCCTTTTTCCTGCCAGATATAAGGAGCCTCATGGCCTACGTCGCCAACAGCACTGCCGACAACCTTCCAGTTATACAGATCTTTACTTTTGGCAAGCCATGTTTCGTTTCTGTTGTTTTCATCCTTGTATGCCAGGAACCATTCATCTTTTACTTTGTAGACACAAGCGTCTATACAGCGTTCGGATGACAATGGCAATGTGGATTCATACTTCCAGTTCTCCCCATCCGTACTTGTGAAGTGTTTTATAAATCGTTTGGCATTCCAATCACGGAAAATGCCGGGAACATATGAAACATACATATGAAAAAGCTTGTGGTCATATATTACGGAAGGGGCCCACCATGTTACTCCTTTTTCTTTGGCTTCTGAGAGGTTTTCATTCCCTTTACAAATACCGACATACCTCCATTCCTTTCCGTCTTTTGACGCTGCTATGCCAATAGATGAACCATGCATCCATTCTACTTCGGTATTATTTTCAAGATTTGCTCTGCGTTGGGTATACCAAACATAAAATTCTTTTTTTACGGGATTCCACAACATCGTAGGATCCGCAGCTCCCTGCCATATGGTATCAGCAAAAAAAGGCTGTTTGGATGGAATTTCAAATTTTTGTGCAAAAAAGTTGCTGGCGATCAGCAGAAATAATGTGGATAATATTATGCTTTTCATGTCAGGATATTGTTTTTAGAATTAGATAAAGAAATAGACCTTTTATTTGGAATACTACACAAATATACATGAATTTTTATAGATTAGTTATTTCCGTAAGAATGTATATTTTACAATAAATAAGCATTTAAATTGCTGTTAATCAAACATATAAACTTATTTTTTGAGACAATTTTTAACAATATTATTTCTGCTTGAATAATCTGCAGTACTATTTTGAATAATTATTTGCAAAAAAGCCGGGCTTTAGCACCTACCTTTGAATAGGAGAACCAAATCTTATTTCGTTAACTGTAAATTTAAAAATATGAATAATATCGTTAGCCGTTTATCTTATATTTTCCGGCGAAATAATAAAGAAAAAATTGAAATCATCGAATCTCATATGGATGAACAGGTAAAAGAAGAATCCATTGCTGTTCAAATCAATCTACCATCTGAACCGGGAGATGAAATGCCATATTCTCTATTAGTTGTTGAAGATAATCAGGATTTGCTTGCATTGATGACTAAGGTGTTTTCAAGAGTATATAATCTGTATATTGCAAGAGATGGAGAAGAGGGGCTCAAAGTGCTTGAAAATAATAAAATCGATGTCATTGTTTCTGATATTATGATGCCGGGAATGGATGGTCTGGAGTTTTGCCGGATTTTAAAAAGTGATTCCCATACAGCAGATATTCCGATAGTCCTTCTTACTGCAAAAGTGGATGAAGAGGATTTTGTCAAAGGCTATGATTCGGGGGCTGACGGATATATCACCAAACCATTTAGTTTTGCGGTACTTCAGGCTAAGATCAAAAATCTGATCAATACCCATCAAAGGGTCATCAAAGAATCTTCCGAGAATTTGATATTTGGTATCAATAAGGAAGCGATTCCTAAACCGGAAAAATATGATGAAGTCTTTCTTCAGAAGGCGATTGCCTTTATTCAAAACCATGTCAATGATGCCCAATTTTCCCATCAGCAGTTTATCCGGGAAATGGGAGTCAGCAAATCTACCTGATATAAAAAGTTGAAAACATTGACAGGATTGAATACTTCTGCTTTTATCATGAGGGTTCGCCTAAAAATGGGTTATAATATTTTAAAGGAAAATCCTTTACTCCGGGTTTCCGACCTGGCATATTCTATAGGATTTAATGACCCAAAATATTTTAGTATATGTTTTAAAAAAGAATTTGGATTTCCTCCTAATAGATTTCCGGAGAAGATAAACGCAACTCCGGAGGTTTTTCCGGATATTTTTGGTTGACGAACTCAATTTCTACCTTTAAAAACCTTAATTAAACCACAAAAGCTTAACAACACTCTACTTTTGAACCATCCTAACCGATAGTTTATTTAAACTTTCAGATCATACCATATAGTGATTATGTGGGAGTGATGATCTTGATCTCCGGTAAAAAATTAACGAATCAACCTTTTAAATTTTTAATTTTATGTTATGTAAACAACAACATTGGATGGGTTTTCCACAGATTTTTCGACTATCTGAATTTTTGTTGATGTTAATATTTCTCTGGATGTTTTCCCTGCCTGTGTCGGCAGAGAATCAACAACAGGAAAAGTTTACATTGTCAGGTTTGATAACTGATGCGGAAAACGGAGATGCTTTGATCGGAGCATCCATTATTATCAAGGGATCCGGGATTGGTACGGCTGCCGATATGGACGGACGATACCAGTTGGAATTGAGCCGGTTGGAAGGTACCCTGGTGGTTTCTTATTTGGGTTATACGACTACAGAAGTACAAATCAGAAACCGGAGTATAGTGAATGTAGCATTACCGACTTCAGAAATGACAAGATTGGACGAAGTACAGGTGGTTGCTTATGGTGTGCAGAAAAAAGTAACGATGACCGGCGCAATCAGTTCGGTTGGCGGAGATCAATTGATCAAAATCCCTACCGGAAACATTGGGAACATGCTTGCAGGAATGATGACGGGTGTTTCTTCAGTTCAAAATTCCGGACAACCGGGAGGAGATGACCCGGATCTATTTGTAAGGGGAGTCCAGGGATTGAATACTGCTACTTCCAAGCCTCTTTGCCTGGTAGATGGTGTTGAAAGAAGCTTTAACCAGTTGGATCCAAATGAAATAGAATCCATTACTGTATTGAAGGATGCCTCTTCTACAGCTGTGTTTGGAGTAAGAGGCGCTAACGGGGTCATTCTGGTGACAACCAAAAGAGGTAAAACGGGAAAAGTAAGTATCAGCGGTTCCGGATCATATAGCATCCAGTATCCTACCCGTATGCCGGAATTTGCAGACAGTTACACATATGCCCTTTATCATAATGAATGTAATACCAATGACGGAAGAATGGGTGTATTTATGCCTGACGTGGTAGAAGGTTTCCGTACAGGTTCTAACCCGTTGGTATACCCGAATACGGACTTTATGAAAATGCTTTTTAAAAGTTCAGCTCCTCAGGCACAAGGAAATGTAAATATTTCCGGAGGTTCTGAAAAAGTAAGGTATTTCGTTTCTGTAGGTTTGTTTAATCAGGAGGGTTTTTTCAAAAATATAGATCCGCGGGTAGATGCCAATTATAATTATAACCGCTATAATTACAGATCTAACCTGGATGTGGATTTTACGAAAACGACTTCTATGTCTCTTAATGTTGGGGGACGAGTAGAAACCAAGGATTCGCCAAGAACACTGCATGATGCTAATCAATTATTCCGTTTTATATATCGGGGAACTCCATTCTCGGGTTCCGGAATTGTCGATGGTAAATGGATTACTGCCAATAGTTTATATATACCTATAGAGGTGTCAGATCCTTTATATCAATTTGTAGGGAGAGGTTATGATAACAAAACAACCAATGCTTTGAATTTTGATATCGGGTTGACTCAGAAATTGGATTTTATTACTAAAAACCTGAAATTCAGAATCAAAGGGGCTTACAATAATTGGGCTGATCACATAAAATCGAGAGGTACTTCTATTGAAAATTATGTTCCTTATCGTAAGAAAGATGTTACCGGAATCGGAGTTATTCCTCCCGGAGAAGAAGATGATCTGGTCTTTATTCAACAGAATGAAGAGGGGCTGGTAGGGTATGGCGAAAGTCGCAATGCCGGCCGGGATTGGTACGCAGAGGCTGGTTTCGAATGGAACAGGTCATTTAACCGAAAACATAATATGACGGCATTGCTTCTTTATAATCAAAGTAAATATTATTATCCGAATAGTAATTTTTCATCGATTCCTCACGGTTATGTGGGTTTAGTGGGTCGTGTAACATATGATTATGAAACAAAGTATCTGGCGGAATTTAATGTGGGATACAATGGATCTGAAAATTTCAATACGAAAAAAAGATATGACTGGTTTCCTGCCATTTCTTTAGGATGGATACTTACAGAGGAAAGTTTTCTGAAAGATAATGAAATCCTGACTAACCTGAAGCTAAGGGCTTCTTACGGGAAAGTAGGACAGGATGATTACCATCCCAATAATGATGATTATACCGTTAGATTCTTGTATTTGCCCGATTCATACTCCTTGGGAAGTGGAGCACAATTCGGTACGGGAGATTCCTGGACCAATGGTGCATATGAAAATAGTCTCGGAAAATGGGATATCGGATGGGCGGTTTCTCATAAACAGAATTATGGAATTGATTTTGGTTTCCTGAAGCAACGCTTGTCTGGTAGCATTGATGCTTTTTATGAACACAGAACAAGAATACTTGCCCGGAGACAAACTGCTCCTATAATAGTTGGAATCGCACTTCCTGTAGATAATATCGGGATCGTCGATAATAGGGGAGTAGAATTGAACCTTAAGTGGATGGATAGGATTAATGAATTCAGGTATTGGGCTAATTTGAATCTGTCTTATGCTAAAAATGAGATTGTATACATGGATGAAGTCCAGTCTGAATATGAATACACTATGCAAACAGGACGACCGGTGGGACAGAGATACGGATTCAAAGTCAAAGGTTTTTACTATGAAGGAATGGAAGGTGTAGCCGACCATAACTATGAATTACAACCGGGAGATGTGGCTTTTGAAGATTTGAACGGAGACGGAAAAATTGATGATAATGATAAAACAGCATTGGGCTATCCGAATTATCCGCTGTTAAATGCCGGACTCAGTTTGGGTTTCGAATGGAAAGGTTTTGATTTTAGCATGCTGATTGTTGGGGCAACCTTTACATCCCGCGAATTAACAGAAACATTCCGTGACCCTGTGGGAGTCAATCTTTCTGGTCCTCTTCTGCAATTCCAATATGACAGAAGATGGACAAGTCCTGAAAGCGTAAACTCCGAAACACTTCCGAGGGCATCTTTTAATGGAGTCTCCAATAACACACGTACTTCCGAATTATTTATCAAAGATGCCAGTTACCTCCGGTTGAAAAATGTAGAAATCGGATACAATTTTAAGGCAAACTTCATGAGATCATTGGGTATGGAAAAGCTAAGGGTGTTTGCCAATGGATATAATTTGTTTACTGTCGACAAACTGAAAATAAGTGATCCGGAGTCTTTAGGTAGCGGCGCTCCTCAATATCCGGTAATGAGTGTGGTAAACTTTGGGTTGAATGTCGTTTTCTAAAAAATAAGAGAAATGAAAAAAGTACATCATTTTATAATTGGCCTTTTCATTGTAATCATGGGATTATCTTCTTCCTGTGTGGATGATTTCAAATTTGGGGATGATTTCCTGGAAAAGGCCCCAGGTGTGGATGTTACAAAAGATACTGTATTTTCTAATGCCTATTATGCCAGGGGATTCCTGTGGAATGCATATACAAATTTGTATTATGGGTTGAATTGGGACTGGAGCGCCAGGGGAAATCGTGTATATATGGGTATGGTAGATGCATTAACAGATCTTTACCATAGTGCTTTGACTTGGGATGGCGTTAATAATCAGTATTATAGTGGCGCTTTTGATGCAACAAAAGACCAGAATGCATCGGTTTATTCATTTACGGATGGAGAAACACAGTGGACTGCCATCAGGAAAGCATATGTTTTCATAGAAAATATTGACCGTACTCCGGATATGTCTGATACAGAGAAGATAAGATTAAAAGCTGAGGCTAAAATGATTATCGCCTGCTTGTATACGGATATGTTCCGGCATTTCGGAGGATTGCCTTTAGTCAAAAAAGCTTTTGATGTAAATCATGTAGACGAAATGTATGTTCCCAGATCTTCTGTAAAAGAAACGGTTCAATTTATTACAGATCTTTGTGATTCTGCTTATGTGGTTTTACCTTGGGTTTTACCTGCAGAAGAAGTCCAGAATTGGGATGGTCGTTTTACAGGAGCTGCTGCTTTGGGTTTGAAAATACGGGTTTTATTGCATGCCGCCAGTCCTTTGTTTAACGATTCGGAACCATTCTATCCGGGAGCTACAGGCCCGGAAATATGGATAGGAAGTAAAGATCCAAAAATGTGGCAGGATGTGGTAGATGCTTGTGACGAATTTATGCGAAGAAATGTACAGGAAGGGAACCCTGTTTTTTTAGCCCGTGGCTCAGATCCCAGAATGGCTTACCAAAATTCTTATTTTGTAAGAAATAATGGAGAATTGCTGATAACCCCACGTTTAAGAGCCAAAGTTTCATGGATGTGGGATCAAGCCTGGTATTATCTGGAATCTATCGGTCAATATGGATCTATGGTTCCGACACTGGAGTATGCGAATATGTTTCCTAACTTAGACGGGACTCCTTTTGATACCGGTTTCTGGGATGAACAGGATTCAACAAAATATACCACAGTCGATCCTTTTGCCAACCGTGACCCGCGTTTGTATGAAAACTGTGTGGTTAATCTGGAAAAATCTATCAATACAGCTAAAGGAGGCGCTCAGTTGTGGTTAGATGGAGATGAAAGAGGTGTGAACAGGGCGCAAACCGGTGCTTATTTCACAGGATTTGGCTGCTATAAGTTTGTATTGAACAGATCATCTATGTATGGAAAAGATGCCCAATGGCCTTATCTGAGATATGCTGAGATTTTATTGAGCTATGCGGAAGCTTTGAATGAAGTGGGCCGTACAGGCGATGCTTACCGGTATATCAACGAAGTGAGGGCAAGGGTAGGAGTCGGACCCTTACCATCTATGCCCAGCCAGGAAGCTATGAGAGAACAAATCTTGTGCGAACGCGCCTGTGAGTTTGGAGGCGAAGAAGTCCGTTACTTTGATTTAGTGAGATGGAAAAGAGCTGATAAGTTCAGGCAACAAAACCATGGAATCAATATCCGTTGCAAAAGAGATGAGAATAACAATTGGATCCTGGGCAATTTTTCATATGAAGTATTCCCTATTTCTGCCAGATATATACAAGATCAGAATAAGGATAGAAAAACATGGACTCCTAAATGGTTTTTAACTCCGATTCCTTTTTCTGAAGTGATGAAAGGCTACCTGACACAAAATCCAGGGTGGTAACCGGAGAAAGTATAAAAGAATTTTTAAACTGATTGAATATGCTACATAAATATATAAAATTGACAGCTTTGCTGCTTTTAGCTTGTTTTTTCAATTTACAAGCGCAAACTGATATTCCGGTTTTGTCGGGACGGGTGCTTGATGTTTCCGGAATGCCGGTGGATGGTGCTACAGTTGCCCCTCTCTATAAATTAACCGACAGATATATCGCTGATGCAGATGGTAAGTTTGAGATCCCGGTTTCGAAAGGAGAATATATCCAGGTAGAAACACCTCAGAACCAGAGAAAAATAGTGAAGGTAGATGCTGATATGATTACTGTGGTAATAGGAAAAGCGGATGAGATTATCAACATGGGGATGGATGTTACGGTTCCCGGAAGTGAATCTACTGCTGCTGTATCAATGATCACAGGAGATGATATCATGAAAAGCTCAGCCTCTAATCCATGGAATGCACTTCCCGGATTAGGATTGGGTTTGACCGTTTTGAAAACGGGAGGTGCTCATGCTGCGTCAGGTAATCCGGAGGCGTATATCAGGGGTATGGGTTCTCTGAGAAATAATAATCTGCTTGTCATTGTTGATGGATTCGAAAGGAATCTGGGCGCTTTGACAAAAGAGGAGATAGAAAATATCCAGGTATTGAAAGATGGACCGGCAACTTCTTTATATGGTTTGAAGGGGGCCAACGGTGTTTTATTGGTGACTACAAAAACCGGTAAATACAATGCTTTCGAATTGGATATAAACTATGATCATTCTTTTAATTATATTGGAAGATTACCTAAAATGGCAGATGGTTATACCTATGCGAATGCCATGAATGAAGCATTGAAAAATGATGGTTTGGATCCGATGTATGACGCTATGCAGTTGGAAGGAATCAATAGCCATAATCCTTTTTATGGAAATGTAAACTGGCAGGATGAAGTTTTGAGAAAAAATGGATCTACAGACAATGTTTCCTTAGTATTGCGGGGAGGTTCTAAAGAAGCAAAATATTTTGCAGTACTGGATGTTGTAAATGACAATGGTTTTGTGGGCGTGGATAACATTGTGAAGGATTATTCTTCACAATATAAGAATTCAAAACTGAATGTAAGAACAAATATTGATGTTAAACTGACAAGTACCACAGATTTTGCATTTAAACTGGTAGGGAATCTTTCTGAGTATAACCGGCCGACTCCTATGGCAGGCGATTTGATTGCGATGCTTTATAATACTCCGGCGGCTGCTTTCCCTGTAAAAACTCCTTATGGAGATTGGGGCGGAAGTGATATCTGGAAAGTAAACCCGGAAGCTGAAACTGCTGCGAGAGGTTATTCCAGAATTCTTTCCCGGACATTGTTTATGGATATGACCATTAACCAGAGATTGGATATGGTAGTAAAGGGTTTATCTGTCGACGGACGTCTTGCGTATGACAATTTCACGGAATATTGGGATAATTACCGGATGAACTATTCCATTGCGATACCAACAGTTTCACATCCGTCTTCCGAAACTGACTATAAAAAAGAAGGAGAATATTCCGAAGATATTACTTTCTCAAGGGATTTCAATGCTCCGCAATGGAGAAGGTTTAATGTACAGGGCCGGGCCAATTTTAACCGGATATGGAATCAGCATTCTTTGGATGCTACAGCAGGAGTTGCTTCCGAATATTATATTTATGACGGAAAAGACCATACTTTCAAAAGGGTTAATATTTTTACCCATGCGCATTATGGATTTATGCAGAAATATTTTGCTGATTTTGCTTTGTCTGTGAATGGTACTGATCTTCTACCTCCCGGACATCATTATGGTGCATTTCCTTCTTTATCGGCAGCATGGCTGATATCTAAAGAGAGTTTTATGTCTGACTTGACCTTTGTCGATTTATTGAAATTGCGTGCATCCTGGGGATTGTCTGGATCTGATCTTACTCCTGAAGCCAATATGTGGATGCAGAAATACGGATGGACATATGGATATCCGTTGGGTGGAAACTATGAATCGGTATCCGGACTTTCTGAAGCTCGTCTGCCAACTAAAAACATGACTTACGAAAAAGCTTCCAAATGGAATGTGGGTCTGGATATTTCTCTTTTCAATTTCCTGGATATCAATCTTGAAGCCTTTAAGGAAAAACGGACGGATATTTTGGTTATTCCACAAAATCTTTCAACAGTCCTGGGAGCATCGATGCCTTATGAAAATATGGGAAAAGTCGATAACAAAGGAATCGAAATAGGCTTGAATGTGCATAAGACTGTAGGTGATTGGACTTTCAATGGTGGAGGGAATTATACTTTCACCCGTAATAAAATTATTGAAATGGGAGAGGAGTATAAACCGTATGAATGGATGAAGCAGACAGGACATCCGGTCGGACAGATATTCGGTTACGAAGCCATCGGTTTTTTCAAAGATGCAGATGATATTGCTGCAAATCCGGTACAGATGATGGGCTCGGTAGCTCCGGGGGATATTAAATTCAAAGATATGAATGGCGATGAGATCATAGATGCTTTTGATCAGAAAGCCATCGGAAATTCAACCATCCCAGAGATATATTATTCTTTTAATCTGGGTGTAGAATACAAAGGGATAGGTATTGATGCTTTATTCCAGGGGACAGGTAATTATAGTGCGTTGTTGAATACACCTTCTGTTTTCAGGCCTCTGACAGATTATGTTTCCATCTCACAACATTATTATGATAATCGCTGGACTCCGGAAAATCAGAATGCCAGATATCCGAGATTGTCAACCGGAAAAAATGAAAATAACTATAGCAATAATACCATTTGGATTGCCGACAGGTCTTATCTGAAATTGCGCCATGCGGAGTTGTATTATAATTTCAGCAAAAAGTTGTTGTCTAAATTACCGATAGAAAAGGCAAAGATATATGTACGGGCCACAGATTTTACTATGTACGATCATATAGATGTGATGGATCCGGAAGTGTTGAGGGCAAGTTTCCCTGTTCCTACATCTATCAATATAGGCTTTTCTTTAAAATTTTAATTTGATCCGAAATGAAAAAGAATATTATATTATCAATCATAACCGCCTTTGTTTTATCTGCATGCAGTGATTTTCTGGATTACAATGAAAATACAGATTATACACAGGAGCAGGTTTATACACTGACATGGGGAAATGCAGAGATCGTTCAGGGTCTTTATCAGTATTTACCGGGAAGTTTTAATGATGTTGACGGAGCTATAAGGTCTTCCGGTTGTGATGAATCGGAATATGTTTGGGCGTACTCGGGGATTCATACGTATTACAATGGTACCTGGAGTCCGATGCGGACAATAGACGATAAATGGGCAACTTATTATGCTGCTATCAGAAAATGTAATGATTATTTGGAGCATGGGACCGGACTTACCTGGGATCAGTTTAAATATGCTACTAATTATCAATCTCTTATGCTGACTTATAAAAACCGGGAGTGGGAAGTGAAGGCTTTGCGTGCTTATTTTTATTTCGAACTTGTAAAAAGATACAGGAATATTCCGTTGGTTACTAAAGTATTAACGGAAGACGAAGCGAATAAGCAGGTTCCTGTGGATTTTCAAACAATCATAGATTTCATTGTAGCATCTTGTGATGAAGCAACGATTCCGACTGAAGAAGAACCGGTTAAGTTGCCTGCCATTTATGATGCCAGTTATGGAAGTCAAACCGGACGAGTGAGTAAGGTTTTTGCCTGCGCATTGAAGGCCAGGGCTCTGCTATATGCCGCCAGTCCGCTGAATAATCCGGATGCGGAAACAAATCCTGAAAAATGGATCAAAGCTGCAGAAGCTGCTAAAATGATAATGGACTCGGCTCAGGTTTGGAATGTTGGCCTGGATGTATCATTTGATAATTTATTAGGGCCTAATAATTATACTTCGAAAGAAATGATTCTGGCAAAAAGGCTTGGAGATCTGAATTATTATGAGTCTTTTAATTTTCCTATCGGAATTGAAGGTGGAAACTCAGGTAATTGTCCTACACAGAACTTGGTAGATGCTTTTGGTATGCAGGCGCGGAAGACTTTTAATCCGGATAAACCGTATGAAAACAGAGACAAGAGATTACCTTCTTCTGTTTTGTGTAACGGACAAACTACTGCTTACGGACAGACAGTAGATATCAAAGTAAACGGGGCTAATGGACAGCCCAAACAGGGTGCTACGAAAACCGGTTATTATCTGAATAAATTTGTCAATAATAACATTAGTCTTACCAAAGCAAATACAACTACCGCACGACATTCTTTTCCTCTTTTCAGATATGCAGAAGTCTTGTTGATTTATGCAGAGGCGATGAATGAAGCTTATGGCCCTTCAGGAACTTCCGGGAATCTTGATATTACAGCATTGAGAGCATTAAACCAGGTGCAGGCCAGAGTATCAGCAACATTAACAACTGCTGCAATGGTTCCGGCAAAAGAAGATCTCAGGAAAGCTATCCAGAAAGAACGAATGGTCGAATTAGCATTTGAAGATCATCGTTTCTGGGATATCAGACGTTGGAAAATAGGCCCGGAAACGACAAAAATCAAACGTGTAAAAATAACAGAAGAGACTCCCGGTTCGGAAATTTTGAAGTACGAATATTACGAAACAAATGACAGAATATGGAATGATAAAATGTATTTTTATCCGATTCCTCAGTCTGAAATAGACAAGAATAAAAATTTAGTACAAAATAAAGGTTGGTAATTTTTTTAATTGAAAGTTGAAAATTATTTTTCATGCGTAAGCCAATTTTCAACTTTCAATTTTTAACTTTCAATTCAGTAGTGTATGGATCGAAGAAATTTTTTAACCTATGCCACTACAGTAGGTTTAACTACCGCGTTTTCCGGTGCATTGTCTTTTGCAGGTAAAACGATGGACAAATTAGGTGTTAATCAGAATGCTTCTGATGAGTTGTCATATCATACATTAGAAAGTATCAAGTTTACTTCCGTGAAACTGACTTATCCTCGTTTAGTCGGAAAAAATGCGGTCAGGGGAGTTCATGGATATGGCCCTGATCCCATCATCATTTGTACCCTGACTACCAATAAAGGAGCGTCAGGAATCGGTATGCCGAGAGGTTCACAGAAAAGAGCAGAAGAAATTTTTGCTCAGCTGAAAGGGAAGAAAATATCCGAACTCTTTGCTCCGGAAAGCGGAGTAACAGATGCCGCTCAAATGTTTGATATTCCATTGCACGATCTTGCAGGCGTTATCCTGAAGAAACCTGTTTATCAACTTCTTGGAAGCGAATATCCGATCACAACCAAGTGTTATAGTGGGATGATTTACATGGATGATCTGGACAAGGATAAACAAAGTGGATTTGATAAAATTATCGAAGAATGTCAGTATGACTATAAAAGAGGATATCGCCAGTTGAAACTGAAAATCGGAAGGGGACACAAATGGATGTCTCCTGAAGAAGGTTTGAGAAGGGATGTCGAAATCACCCAATTGGTTCATCGTCATTTCCCGGATGTTGAGATCATGATCGATGCTAATGATTCTTATTCAGTCAAAGATTTTATCCGTTATCTGGAACAAATAGATAATATTCCGATCTGGTGGATTGAAGAACCTTTCAGGGAAACAATTGAAGATTTTACTATCCTCCGGAAATGGCTGGATGATAACCGGAGGCGCAATACCTTGCTTGCAGACGGAGAATATAATGCGGATCTTAATCTGGCCTTGGAAATGAGCAGGAAAGGCTTATTTGATGTTTATTTGGTTGACATCATGGGCTATGGTTTCACCAACTGGCGCAAACTGATGCCCAAACTAAAAGAAAACGGTTTGCTTGCATCTCCTCACAATTGGGGTGACCAGATAAAGACAATCTACACGGCTCATTTGGCTGCAGGATTGGGTAATGTAGCTACGAATGAAGGGGTTACCTGCTTTTCCAGTGATATTGATTTTGGCCTTGGCAGGCTGGAAAATGGATTTTATTTCCCGTCTGATGCTCCTGGTTTTGGAATGACATTGTTGAAGTAAAATGCTTATTCATATGTTCTCCTATAAGGCCGAAGGCCTTTAGGCAATAGCATAGGCCAACGGCCTATGAGAGAAATGTTCATAACCTCATTATTCGCACTGAAAGGGCATTAGCAATAGGGAATAATTTATCCGCTAATGCCCTTTCAGGGCGAAATTGTTTTGTTTCCTATTTAATAGGGCGTTGTGCCCTATCCTGATGCTTAAGGGCCTTCGGCCTTAGAAGGAACTGAGAATAATCATTTTAAGTAAATTATTCCTGAATATTCTAAATTGAATCTTTTTATATTAACGTCTTCAAAATAGATACATCTTTTTCTCCTTTAGATTTAACATTGATTATCAACAATCCCTTTTGTTGAAGAAGAACAGTATCCGAAAAAGCATTGAAGCGGGAAAGCAGTTTTCCTTCCGGATTGTAAATCAGGATTTCACTTCCTGGGATTACATTTTTCAGATAATGACTATTTCCTATCTGAATGACAGAAACGGTTTGTTTTTGCTGTTTATCTGTTTTTTCAATAGAGGAACCTTCTTCCGGAGAAAGACGATATAATCCGGCTCCATGATATGGGATATCCGTAGCAAACTCATTTCCTGAAAATGTTCCGAGATCCTTTTTCTTCCACATATCCCTGACTTTTACCGGGCCCTCAAAGCCTAAAGCAGTCAGATCGACCGGGACTGTACGTACTTCATTATTTACAGAAGGATCTTCTGTAAATACCATAAATTCTATGGTTACTCCATTGGGGGCACTCAATACTTCATCATCAAATCCGCATAAGGCAGTGAATTTGGTATAGCCTGCGGGTAAGTTGTATTCTATGATGGAATATGCATTTACTCCGATACCATTGGTATAGGTAGTTCCGTTTACTTTCAATGCATTACCATCGAGGCTCTTATTTTTCATCACTGATCCGTAACCACTTGTTGTCTGCACCCAACTCAGGCTGGTTAGCAATGTATTGGTTCCATCAGGTTTTGAGATCGTCGGATTGATCCAGTCTCCATGATCATAATTGAAATTGTCTCCGGCATCTGTTACCACGAGGTATAGTTTTTTTGCATCAGTTATATCAGCTTCGAGGTTGACACCTTCTCTCTGGATGTTGCGGCTGATCTTGCCGGAATTAGCAATTGCCCTGTCCGGATTGACTTTACGCAAGGTAGGATCTGTATTAAAGACAAAGAATTCTACAGTAGCTCCTCCGGTTTGATCTGTACCTCCCTGGTCTAAACCGGCAAATGTTTTAAATCCGGTATAGCCTTCCGGGATGATGTAGTGAATAACCGATTGGGAATGTGTACCGATACCGGTGGTAAATGTCTTGTTTAAGATTCTCAGGGAATTTCCGGAAATACTTTTATTTTTAGTTACCGTTCCCCAACCGGAGCTTGCACTTTCCCAATTCAGGTCGGTCAGCCGGAGAGTATCTCCGGATTCATTATAAACAACTGGAGAAATCCAGTCTGCATGGTCATTATCAAAGTTATCGCCGCCATCACTTACTATCAGATACAGATTTTTTGTGTTTTCGGGGAGAGAAATTTCTATGTCTACTCCGTAGTTATCGGTCAACCGGGAAATTAATCCACTGCGATATAAAGCCTTTTCAGGTCTGATAAATCCGTTATCACCCGTAAAAAATAATGCTAAAAATTTGTCTTTACTATCAGCGTCATCTGCTGTCCAGGCAATCACTTCATTTTGATTATACCACTGTTTGTTGTTGTACGAATTTTTATGCATATATAAAACTTCTTCATTCGTCAGAAGAGAATTTGTAAAAGCATCATTATTGGGAAGATTTCCTCCAAACATCAAGGGTGATTTGAAGATGGTAAACAGAGACATCAGGGAGTATTGTTCCGGCTGGGTGAATTTTGTCATCCGGCTGTTGTTGCGCAAATCTATACGTCCGAGAGGAAGCATATCTGCGTCCGGCCAGGCTCCCGGATAAATGTAAGGCGCCCATTTGTTGCATACCTCAAACTGATAAGCCAATTGGTCCCAGTTGTCCCAGAAATCATCTACCGTACGCCACATATTGGCATGACCTCTGGCATGTTCTGCTTTGTCTACAGGCGTTTCTCCGGGCGACATACTTAACACAATCGGGCGACCGGTTTTGTCTATTGCATTACGTATCAATTCAATTTCTTCCTGATGATACGGACGGGAAAGGTCGTCTATCTTGATAAAATCCACCTCCCAGGAAGCATAGAGTTCGAATATGGAGTTATAATATTCCTGGGCACCAGACTTGTTTGCCAGGATTGTGTAATTATCTTTTAACCAGGTACATTGTAAATTTGTTGAATAAATATCTGCCGCCGTTATTCCGGTAGTCCCTTTGATCGGAAGTTTCTTTTGAACAGCTTCTTTGGGAATACCGCGCATGATATGGATTCCGAATTTTAAACCTTTTCCGTGAATATAATCAGCCAGAGGTTTAAATCCGGCGCCTCCTGCGGAGGAAGGAAAACGATTGGTTGCAGGCACATATCTTCCGTATTCATCGATACAATAAATAGGATTTGTCTGGTTATAATAAAAACCGGTTTGATTTTCAACAAACCAACGGATGTCAACGACTATATATTCCCAACCATATTCTTTCAGGTGAGTAGCCATATAGTCAACATTGGCTTTTACCTCCGATTCTACGACTGCAGGACCATAACAATCCCAGCTGGTCCAACCCATTGGAGGAGTTAATGCCCATTGATGAAAATCAGGGCCTTTATCTGTCTGCGCATAAATATAACAACTGAATATAATTGCCAGACAGGAGAGGATTGCTTTTTTCATATAAGATTAAATTAAAGATTATTGTTGGACAAATGTAATACTTTTTGGGTTAAGAATTAAGAGTTTAAGAGATAAATTCTGAACCGGGTATAAGCGTTGTTATAATCATTTGGCGTAAACGTTCGGCGTAGTCTGTGACTACGTCGTTGCTGTAAGCAACGCAAAGCGTCATTGTAATTAGACGTAGTCACAGACTACGCCGAACGCTTACGCCAGATTCCAAAAACAATAACACTTAATTAAAAAGTTAAACCCCTAAATAGATTCCCTGAATAATACTATTTCAGATTATCTTCTGCCAATGCCCCACGTCTTGCCATTGGTCAAATTTCCAACCGATTTCTTTCATGTAAGAAATTTGTTTGAATCCGAATTTTTCGTGTAACCGGACACTTCCTTCATTTGGAAGGGTAATACCTGAAATCAATACATGAATTTTACTTTTATCTATGTGCATCAAAAGGTGTTCAAACAATTGTGTCCCATAACCTTTCCCTGTTTCATCCTTATCAAAATAGATGCTTACTTCAGCAGTGCTGTCATATGCATGACGGCTATTCCAGGTATGAGTATAATAATATCCGATTATTTTATTGTCGTTCTCTCCAACATAAAAAGGATGTCCCGAATGAATAATATCATTGATCCGTTGTTTCATTTCAGTTTCTGAGACAGGTACAGTTTCGAAAGTTACAGCCGTATTTTCAATATAATAGTTGTAAATATTACAAATAGCCTGGGCATCATCTGATGTTGCTTTTCTTATATTCATTCTCAGGTACTTTAACTAGAGTTTTATCGTTCTTTCTTTATTATTAATAAAATGAGTGGCGCAAACATCATTCCCGTTTTGCCGGAATATCGAATAAGGAAATTCATTATTCTGGCAATCCAGGATGAGATAAAGTTGTTTCTGTTATCATTATAAAAACCACTCTTAAAAGCGACGCAGAAGTGGTTTTTCTTTAAAATTGTCCGGTATTGTTTTAAAGAAAGGATCCTTTCCGACCAATTTCCGGTTGCAGGGTCACAGGTATTATATTGATCAATTTCTACAATAGCATGCTTCCCTGTCTTAATATATCTGTCCATATACTGAATGATATCTTTGTATATCAACCCTCTGGTCTTTGTCGCTATCTCGTCTATTTCAGGAGGTGATATTTCCGGATATTTTTCCTGTAAAAATTTCTTTCTTTCGGTAAAATAAACTGTTCTATCTTCCTTTATCATGTCTTTCCTGAGTCTTTTAGATTTCAGGAAATTGAGCGGATTAGATCCTGTTGTAAAAACCATTGAGATATCAGCATTCAAGGCATATAAATCAGCAAAAAAAGTATCTAAATTATATACATGTTCTATTAAATCTGTAGATATCAGATAGGGAGGGATGATATTGTTTGCTTTGCAAAATGATAACAATTCAGGGGATGAACCTTCTATGATAATGTCAGGTCCGAATCCGGTTTTCTCTTTCAAAAGGGTAACCGTTTTTACAGATAACGGATTTAGATCACAGTATATTACATTCAATCCCAGCTTTTTAAGGAAAAGACTCAGGAAACCGTGGCCACCACCAAAATCAATAATATAACCTTCTGGAACTTCTTGAGAAATTAAATAGCTCAATGAGTTTTCATATATTTTGAAATAAAAATCAATATGAAGAAGTATACGATTGATATAATTTAAATTATACTCACTGATATCCAATTGAGAATAATCAATTTTCCGGATAGCGGAAATTGTGTCCCCCATGGCATTTTTGAAATGCTCTTTTTTTACAAACATGATTTATCCATTTTTATTCCTGTCTGACAAAAATAAGTCTTTTTATCCAGAATTACATCAGAATATACCTTCAATATACACGAGGGTTATCAAAAGTCATTAAGCCACGAATTTCACTACTACCTCTTTACCGCTATAAGAAATAATCTTGTCAAATCTGGTAGTCTCAGTATCTCCCGCAGACTTTCCCGATTCCATCATTACAATCCGGAATTTCCGGTTCTTCAACATCCCCGGAAAATCTCCTTTTCTGTTACCAATGGTAAGGGTCTTCGAAGATTCATTCCAACTAAGCGGAATCTCCGAAAATCGGCCATTTTCGTAATTATAATTATCAAATTCGTCTTCATACAATACAAATTGACCATCAGCTCCCGGATATATTCTCAACTCTAGCTCTTTCCAGTTTTTTTCTGAAGAATATTGTACTTTAGGTCCCCAGGGAAGGATAGTTCCGGCTTTGATATATATAGGCATAATATCTTTAGGAACGTCTCTGTCAACAGATTGTCCTCCGGTAAGTTTGTTGTTTGTCCAGAAATCATACCAATCACTGCCTTTGGGAAGATAAACCTTCCAACTTTTCACATCCGGTTTAGTTACCGGAGCAACCAGGATCGAACGGCCAAATAAAAATTCACTACCCAAATCATGTGTATTTTTATCTGCCGGAAAATCCATCACCAAAGCACGCATAAATGTTCCGTTATATTGGCTGACATCCCATGATGTACTGTAGATATAGGGCAATAATCTGTATCTCAGATTGATAAAACGTTCGATTCCATCAAAACACCATTCTCCCCGTTCTCCGAAATTCCAGATTTCCCGTGGAACCTCCGTACCATGTGAACGCATCATCGGAGAAAAAGTACCGAATTGTAACCAACGTAAATATAACTCCTGATATTCCGGATTCTTGGCACCCCCATTTGCATTCCAGCGACCGGCAAAAAATCCGCCTATATCACTGTTCCAATTCGGAATACCCATCAGGGTATAATTCAATGCTGCAGGAATTTGTTTCTCAAGCATATCCCAGGTAGATGTAACATCTCCGCTCCATGTATTTGATCCGTAACGCTGTTGTCCTATAAATCCCGAGCGGGTAAGGATTACCACACGTTTGTCTTTTGTTTCTGCTTTCTGGTGAGTAGCGATACCAGAATTATGCATCAGAGAATACGCATTTTTGACGCTTCTGTAGGAACCTGAATGAGTAGGAAGATTATAATCAGACTCTTTCCTTTCAATATGGTCAGGTTCTGTCGAATCCAACCACCAACCATCATTTCCTATATAACTGAAGATGCCTTTATTCAAATATTTCCAATAGATATCAAGTGCTTCAGGGTTATATACATCATATGGGCAAGCTCCGCTTTTTGGGGGCCAGGTAAGGAATTTGATCATCATATTTTTACTATCTAACTCCTTGTATTGTTCGGTTTTCGGACCAAAGCCCGGCCAGGTTACAATCAATAATTTTGCATGATTCTTATGAATTTCATCAATCCATTTTTGTGGATTTGGAAAACGTTCTTTATCAAAACTCTGTGAATTCCATGCACTGTCGGTTTTGTTATATTCCGGCCAATAACGCCAGTCCTGGATCATTACATCTATCGGGATTTGTAAATCCCTGTATTTCTTCAATACATTCAGACTTTCATCTTGTGTTGTATAGCGTTCTTTACTTTGAAAATATCCGTATGCCCACAATGGGAGCATAGGCGCTTTCCCTGTCAGATCACGCATGCAGGCAATGACTCCATCTGCATTCTTTCCATACATGAAATAGTAATCCGCACAATGTCCCAGTCCTTCGAAAGAAAGTTCCTGAGGGTTATCATTGAAATCGGAAATAGAATAATTGTCCCAATACAAAGCATATCCTTTGATTGACATAAAATAAGGAGAGTATGTAAACATATTCTCGTTTTGCATATGATGCTTTGAATTCCGGCGACTCATATGATTGTCCATGATTTGTCCTACGCCATAGATTGCTTCATCTTTATCTAATAAAAAAGCTTCTTTTATAGTATAAGAAGGGGTTCCGGCATCATTTTTAGGAGTAAATTGTGTTCCATAATCTTTATCCAGCAACAAAGATTCACCTGCCGGATTATAAAAATGAACAGCGCCACTTTTTTTATTCAGTTTTACCTGTAATTCAGCACTTTTCATTGTCAGGAAATCCCCATTTTCGGAAAATGTAACAGAAATTTGTTCCGGATTTTTAGTCACAACCAGACTTTTTTTCTCATAAGGTTTTCCTTCCGGTGTTTTATATATCCGGACGATGGAAGGAGTATAAAATTCAATACTGATATCCATTCCTTGTGTATTCCCTTTAACACCCTGCGGTGTTTGCTGAAAATATTGGGAAAAAAGTAGTTCTGTAGCAAATAAAGCTACCAATAACAAGATGTTTCTTTTCATGATATAGACGATTAGTTTTTTCTATAAATTAAATCTGTCATGTTACTTGACAAATTCTTTATGCTGATTGCAAATATAGGCAAAGTAATTTAAAATATATGCTTTGTGAAGGATTCTTATGGATGATTTATTATATTGTTAATCCAGTAAAATACAATTTGATAAGTGTATATTCTCTTTACAGAGAAGCGATTCCGGAGGAAAGGAATGATAGAGATATTACAAAAACCTGCAATAAATTAATGTTTGTAAATCTTTCTATTTCTCCATGACAATCATCAATAATAGATTTTACAAGATATCAGGCAAGCGCTCAAAATTCCAAAAATATACCACAATACTACAAAATTTAGTACAACTATTTTATAATAAGATGTTTAAGTGTTAAACTATTTTTCTTATTAAAAAAAAAGATAGAATAATTTATTACTATTTTGGATTTTATTTGTATGTTGCATCCGTTTATTTTAACGTATTTTGTAACAAGGTTTGAAAGTGAAAAATTAGGAGTTAAAATGAAGGCTTAAGAGTCGATTGATGCTTCCATCATTGACATAATAACTCTTCATGAAAAACAGAATAAATAAATCATTTTATAATGAAGAAAATAGCTATGCTTTTGTCTGCAACTGTTACGTTATTCGCAGGATGCAGCAATAATACGAATGAACCAAACAATATTCAATTGGGGGAAATCAAAGAAGTTCCTTTTACCGATGTACATTTCACTGATGAGTTTTGGCTCCCGAGAATGGAGATCAACAGGACAGTTTCTATTCCGTCGGCATTTCACCAGTGTGAAATCAATGGCAGGTTCGATAATTTTGCTATTGCCGGTGGTTTGATGAAAGGAGAACATAAGGGCGATTTTTCTTTCGATGATACAGATCCTTATAAAATCATCGAAGGTGCTTCTTATTCATTAGCCCTGAAATATGATCCGAAATCAGATGCATATCTGGATAGTGTGATAACACTGATAGCAGCAGCTCAGGAACCGGATGGTTATCTGACTACTTGTGTAACCAATAAGTGTGAACGCCTTTCCGGCTGGTGGGGGAAATCCCGTTGGGAAAAGGTTAACAGTCATGAGTTATATAATTGCGGACATTTATATGAGGCTGCAGTGGCTCATTATAAAGCTACAGGAAAGAGGACTTTATTGGATGTGGCTCTGAAAAATGCAGACCTGATATGTGAGGTTTTTGGTCTTGGAGAAGATCAGATACATTATCCGTCAGGACATCCGATTATTGAAATGGCTTTGGTGAAGATTTATAATGTTACAGGTGATGAAAAGTATTTAAAACAGGCCAGATATTTTGTTGATGAGGCCGGACGTTTTTCTAACGGACGTAAACCGAGTCCGTATAGCCAGGATCATAAACCGATATTGGAACAGGATGAGATTGCAGGACATGCTGTCAGGGCCGGTTATCTTTATTCCGGAGCCACGGATGTTGCTTCGACGCAACATGATGGAAAGTTGTTTGATGCCATCAAACGGGTCTGGGAAAATATGGCAGGTAAAAAATTGTATATCAATGGGGGTATCGGTTCCCGTGCACAGGGAGAGGGTTTTGGCCCTAATTACGAGTTGAATAATTTCAATAATTATTGTGAAACTTGTGCTTCCATTGCTAATGTGTACTGGAATCAGAGGATGTTTTTGGCTACAGGAGAATCTAAATATGCCGATGTGATGGAAAGAGCGCTTTATAATGGAGTTATTTCCGGAGTTTCTTTGAGTGGAGATAAATTCTTTTATGACAATCCTTTAGCTTCTGATGGCGGACATGAACGGGCTCCCTGGTTTGGTTGTGCCTGTTGTCCGGGTAATGTGACCCGTTTTATGGCTTCTGTTCCTAATTATGCGTATGCTGTCAATAATAAAGATATTTATGTAAATTTGTATGTGGAAGGAAATGCCAGAATAAAGACGGAGAATAATGAAGTGGAATTGATCCAAAAAACTAAATATCCCTGGGAAGGAGATGTCGAAATGACTGTTAATCCATTAACAACCGGAAAATTTGCATTGAAATTGCGTGTTCCGGGATGGGCCAAAAATCAGCCGACTCCTTTTGATTTGTATCAATATGTAGATGGGGCTAATCCTGAAGTAAAAATATCTGTCAACGGAAAAGAAGTTAAGAAAAAAATGCAAGATGGTTATGCCGTGGTAGACAGGGATTGGAAACAAGGAGATAAAGTGACAATTCAGATGGATATGCCGGTCAGAAGGGTGCAGGCTCATCCGGAAGTAAAATATGATGAGGGATTGTTGTGTATGGAACGCGGACCGGTATTGTATGCTTTGGAAAGTATCGACCAGCCCAAGGAATATTTGTTTGATATTGTTATTCCCAGAAATTCAAAAATCAATGCGCATTATGAAAAAGATTTATTGAAAGGGGTGGTAGTTCTTGATGGAGATGCTTATGCGGTAGAAAAAGATTCTGCCAGCGGCAATCAGATAGAAAAACAATTTACGTTCAAAGCGGTTCCTTACAGTACCTGGAATAACCGTGGACGCGGACAGTTGGTGGTATGGACTCCCGAAAAAACCGAATATGCAATTGTGAAGCCGGAACCAACGATTGCTTCCAAGGCATATCAGGTAGGAGGCTGGGGTTATAATGATCAGTTTGAGCCTAAATCTTCGGCCGATATCAATACTCCTTATCACTATTGGTGGTTGAAAACGGGAACAGAGGAGTCCATCGGATATAAATTTAAGAAACCTGAAAAGGTATCAACCGTAGAAGTTTATTGGTTGGCATTCGATCATTATGATGTGATTTATAAGGCTCCCGAGTCATGGAAACTCTTGTATAAAGATGGAAATTCCTGGAAAGAGGTGCAAAATCCGACAGCATACGGAACTGCAATTGATCAATATAATAAAGTACAGTTTGATCCCGTAACAACTACCGAACTGAAGATGGTAGTACAATTACAGCGCCCTGTTTCGGAAGTAACAACAGAAGAAAAGGGTCCGCAAATCGTGGATGTGGGCCGCAGAGGATTTTCCGGAGGGGTAATAGAATGGAAAGTTTATTAATAATCAGTTAAGAGTTATTTTTTCCGAAATTCGGCGTAAACGTTCGGCGTAGTCTGTGACTACGTCGTATTATAAAGAAGCTTTGTGTTGCTTTTAGCAACGATGTAGTCACAGACTATGCCGAACGCTTACACCGAGCTTCGGGATTTATCTCTTAAATTCTTAATTTTTAGCGAACTAAATAAATATGAAAAACACAATATCCATATTTTTTCTCCTTATCATACAGGGACTTAATATTACATATGCTAATGAAAAAATAAACATCAAGTCCCCTGACGAACAGATCGAAGTAAACATAACAGTAGATCAGTCAATTTCTTATTCTGTGATTCATTCCGGCCAACAATTACTGGCTGAATCGGAGATTGCCCTCGAATTGTCAGATGGAAAGGTATTGGGAAAAGCTCCCCGTTTATCATCTAAAAAAGAAAAACAAATCAAGGAAAACATTACATCTCCTTTTTATCGGGTGAAATCTTTTTCTTCTGAGTGTAATGAATTGGATCTGAAGTTCAAAGAAGGATTCGGAATCATTTTCCGGGTATATAACGAAGGACTTGCTTATCGTTTTTATACTTCTATGAAAAAAGAAATAAAGATCACAAATGAATTGGCTGAATTCAATTTTGATGATGATTATGTAACTTATCTCTCACATTCGACCAACAAAAAGGATCCTTTTTCCATGGCCTTTCAGAATACCTATACAGTCAGGCCATTGTCGAACGCAGATACTACCCTTGCTTTCCTTCCATTGACTGTAGATTATGGTAATGGAAAAAAACTAACGATCCTTGAATCTGATCTGGAAGATTATCCGGGAATGTTTGTCCGGTCACAAGCCCCTCAAAAGAGCCTGAAAGCTGTTTTTGCCCAGCTTCCTGCCACTGTTGATTATTATCCCTGGAGACATCAGCAATATGTAAGTTCCCGTTCCGGGAATATTGCCGTAACAAAAGGAACGCGGAATTTCCCATGGAGGATACTTGCTATTTCTTCCAAAGACACAGAAATGCCTGTCAATCATATGGTTTATGCATTAGCCTCTCCTAACAGGATTGGCAATTATTCCTGGATAAAACCCGGAAAGTCGGCATGGGAATGGTGGAATGACTGGGGCCTTTTCGATGTTGATTTCCGGGCTGGAATTAATATGCCGACATATCAATATTATATCGATTTTGCGTCACGTTATGGCTTGGAATATGTCATTTTGGATGAAGGTTGGTATAATCCCGGTGGAGGAGATATGATGACGGTTATACCTGAACTCAATCTCCCGGAACTGGTTGCTTATGCAAAAAACAAAGGTGTCAAACTGATTTTGTGGACTGTTTTCAATGTTCTTGATAATCAATTGGAAGAAGCTTGTACATATTATTCAAAACTTGGGATTGCCGGCTTCAAAGTCGATTTTCTTGATCGTGATGACCAGAAAGCGGTACAAATGCTTTACCGAATTGCAGAAACGACAGCCAAATATCAATTGGTATTGGATTTGCATGGTGTCTATAAACCTACCGGTCTGAACCGTACTTACCCAAATATCATCAATTTTGAGTCTCTCTTTGGTATGGAAGAGGTCAAATGGAGTACCATTGAAAGAGATATGCCTGAGTATGACGTAACTTTCCCTTTTATCCGGATGATGACAGGTCCGGTAGATTATACTCCGGGGGCCATGCGTAATGCAACAAAAAAAGATTTCCGTCCGGTTTATTATAATCCGCAAAGTCAGGGAACCCGTTGCCACCAGTTGGCAACTTATATTGTATTTGATTCTCCACTAACCATGTTGTGTGATGCTCCTGTTTTTTATGAAAAAGAAGATGAGTTTACCCGTTTCCTTGCCGGAATTCCTGTCGACGTAGATGAAACAAAGATACTTTCCGGAAAAATGGGCCAGTATATTGTTACAGCAAGGAAAAAGGACAATCGGTGGTATATCGGTGGATTGACGAATTGGACAGCCCGTGGTTTACAAATTGATTTTTCATTCCTTGAACCAGGGAAAACATATACTATCACTCTCTTCAAAGATGGAATCAATGCAGAAAAACAAGCATCCGATTATACCCGCGAAGAACAAAAAGTACAAAAAGATACAAAATTAGATATTCATTTAGCCTCCGGAGGTGGTTTTGCCATTCTTGTAGAAGAGGCTTTGGATGTGAGTATTCGTCCTGTAGCAGTACCAGCCTCTTTAGGCTTATTTCCTTTCTATAAAAAATATATGGATGCCAATGAAATCCCTGTCGTATCTTCCGAAAAAGTAAATGATGAGGCTTTAATGAGAACTTGCAAGGTCATTTCTCAAATGCTTTCAAAACGTGAAGATGTGAAAAAAGCCATGGTTGCCAAAAATTGCCGGTTTATGGTAATCGCACAAAAAGAAGAAGTTTGCGATATTCCCGAATATGCAGCCATCTGCGATACCCCGGAAAATATAGCATTTTGGAATAAACGAGCCCGGGGATTTGGCGGCGCTCCCGAAGATGATTATAGCGCCAGCTGCGGGGAAGAAAATATACTTAGCTTGCCGGGCGATAAATATAAAGGGGAAAGTATCCTTGTTCATGAATTTGCCCATATCATCCATACTGTAGGAATTGTTGGAATTAACCCGAATTTCGACAATGAATTGGATGCCCTGTATCAAAAGGCCAAAGCAAGCGGTTTGTGGAAAGATACGTATTGCATCAGTAACAAAGAAGAATACTTTGCAGAAACCGTACAGTCGTTTTTCGATTGTAACCGTTTTTCCGATAAACCTAACGGAGTACATAATGCGATCAATACAAGATATAAACTGAAAATATATGATCCGGAAATGTATCATTTGTTACTTCAATATCTTCCGGAAATCGAACTTGATTTAATGAGATAATTAATAAAATATGTTGTTAAATAATTATAATTCAGTAATTTACAAAATTATAAACAGATGAAAAAAGTATCATTTTTACTACTGCTCCTTTCCTGCTCCATGTGGCTCCGTGCACATGAAGCATGTGGATACACCGGGGATCAGAAGGATTATCCTTATCATCCGGTGTCTTTTACTCAGGTGAAATTTTCAGATACTTTCTGGGCTCCGCGTATCCGGACTAACCAGGAAGTAACTATCCCGATTGCCCTGGGACATTGTTATAATACGGGTCGTGTTGATAACTTCAAGAAAGCCGGCGGATTGATGTCCGGTTATTTTAATACACAATTTACTTTTGATGATACCGATATCTACAAAATTATAGAAGGGGCATCTTATTCTATCCAGATGTATCCGAATAAGGATCTGGATGCCAGAATGGATACATTGATCTATTATATCCAGAAAGCACAGGAGCCTGACGGATATCTTTTTACTGCAAGAACTGCCGGCAAACCGGGAAAGTTACATGATTGGGTAGGGGAGAAGCGCTGGGAAAAAGATCCTGACCTGAGCCATGAGCTGTATAACTGCGGACATTTATATGAGGCTGCCGTTGCACATTATCTGGCAACAGGAAAAAGGAGCTTATTGGATGTGGCTATCAAAAATGCTGATTTGCTGGTGAAAGACTTTGGCCCGGGTAAATTGGCTTATGAACCCGGACACCAGATTGTAGAAATGGGTTTGGCCAAATTATACCGTGTTACCGGAAAGAAAGAATATCTTGACCTGGCCAAATTCTTCCTCGACCTGAAGGGGAAAGGACATAGTGGAGAATATAGCCAGACACATAAACCTGTAATCGAACAGGATGAGGCTGTAGGCCATGCCGTACGTGCTGCTTATATGTATTCGGGAATGGCAGATGTGGCTGCCCTTACAGGAAATGAAAGTTATTTGCATGCCATTGATAAAATATGGGACAATGTGGTGACTAAGAAATACTATATCACCGGAGGAATCGGCGCTACCGGACATGGTGAAGCTTTCGGTAAAAATTACGAATTACCTAATATGTCGGCCTATTGTGAAACATGCGCTGCTATTGCCAATGTGTATTGGAATCACAGGTTATTCTTATTGCATGGCGATGCCAAATATTACGATATATTGGAAAGAACTTTGTATAATGGTGTCATTTCCGGCATCAGTCTGGCAGGTAACCGCTTTTTTTATCCTAATCCGCTGGAATCTGTGGGTCAGCATGGCCGCAGTGAGTGGTTTGGCTGTGCCTGTTGTCCGAGTAATGTTTGCCGTTTTATTCCTTCTATTCCGGGATATGTATATGCTTACAAAGACAACAAAGTGTATGTCAACTTGTTTGTAGAGAGTGATTCCCATCTGGATATACAGAACAATGAACTTCAATTGACCCAAAAAACCGAATATCCCTGGAAAGGTGATGTAACAATCGATATCAATCCGAAAAAAGCGCAGACATTTGATCTGATGATCAGGATCCCCGGATGGGCAAAAAACCAGCCTGTTCCCAGTGACTTGTACACTTATTTCCAACCGGAAAATCAGCCAGTGGTTTTAACCGTAAACGGAAAGAAGATCAATTATACCATTTTGGATAACGGCTATGTTTCTTTGTCCAGGAAATGGAAAAAAGGAGATAAAATAACCATCAGTTTTCCGATGGATGTTCACAGAACTATTGCCAACGAAAAAGTAGCAGATGATAAAGGTAAAGTTTCTTTAGAAAGAGGACCTATCGTTTATTGCCTTGAGTGGCCGGATAACAGTGATAAGGTATTAAGTTCAGTACTGGAAGACCAGGTTGCAATCAACGCAACATTTGCTCCCGACAAGCTCAACGGAATTGTCCAACTGGAAGCTGATGCCAAAAATGCCAGAAGAAATGAAAACAACGATGTGGTTGTTGAAAACAAACGTCTTACTGCCATTCCATATTATGCCTGGGCCAATCGCGGATCCGGTGAAATGGCAGTCTGGATTCCCCGTACGCAGGAATTTACCCGTCCGCTTCCACTTCCTACCATCTGTACCAGTGCAAAGGTAATGGCTTCTTCTCCGAATAAATCATTGAGTAGCATCAATGACGGATATTGGCCTGCTAATTCCAACGACAGACATGTTCCGTTTTTCTCTTTGTGGCCTAAAAATAACTCTTCAGAATGGGTTGCTTATGAGTTTGACAGTCCTGCCGTAATTTCTAAAGCCTCTGTATTCTGGTATGATGATGGTCCCTGGGGTGGTTGCCGTATTCCTCTTTCCTGGAAAGTGCAGTATAAAGATGCTGATGGAAACTGGAAAGATGTAAATGCCAAAAGAGAGTATAAATCTGAAAAAGATGTCTTGAATACAATGGAATTTGATTCGGTAACGGCGAAGGAAGTACGGTTGGTGTTCCAGACTCCGGAGAAAGAATCGTCTGCGGTTTATGAATTTGAGGTGAAGTAATTTTTGGACACGAATTGACCGAATTAAACGAATCAGAACGAATCTTTTTTATTGAATTCGTTCTTATTCGTTTAATTCGTTCAATTCGTGTCCAAAATTTAGTTGGTTTTTCTTTTCTCAGTTTCCATCCGGTTTTTGCAAAGAAAAAAATGGAGTAGGCGGTATAAAAAACTTACTCATATCATCCGGACAAGCAGGATCATAAGATTGATATTCTTTCAAAATGTATTTCTTTATCGGAATATTATTATCGACAATTCCTTTCAGAATACACCTTGCTATTTGATATCCTCCATAAGTATTGAAATGAGTATTGTCTGTCAGCGGCTCTTTTTGATTGGGGAAAGTTCCTGCCGGATAATGAACAAAGGCTTTCTTTGAATCTTCCACTCCCCAGGTTTCATACAGAACGGCACTCATATTGTTAAGGTCTATCAAATAGATATTTTCCTCTTTGGCCAATTTACGAACCGCATCAGGATATTCTCCGTGTGTATTGATAATTTTTCCGTTTTCGTCAAAAGAGCGACGATGCATCGAAGTTACCAATATGGGAGTTGCTCCTTTTTCCCTTGCTTTGTCTGCCAGATATTTCAGATCTTTTGTATAGCTTGTATAAGGGCCTTTACTTTCTCCTTTTTGTTTTTGATCGTTGTGTCCGAATTCAATGAATAAGTAATCTCCTTTTTTCATTTCGGATAATAGTTTGGCAAATCTTTTTGAAGAGACAAAAGTATTGGCCGCTTCTCCTGATTCTGCGTAATTTGCGATTGCCACATGAGGTTTAAAAAATCGGGGAAACATTTGTCCCCAGCCGCACCACGGTTCATCTGCTTCATCTACAACTGTTGAGTTTCCTGCCAAGAAGAGCGTTGGTACATGATTTGTCTTCTTTATTTCAATCTTTCGCACGGAAGGATTTTCTCCGTTAAACTCAAGCGTCAGTTTATCATCCCAGATCAATTTCCCTTGTTCGCGGGATTTAATCCGGACAGAATCGCTATCTCCTATTTTGTAATTACGGATATTCACAACAAATGTATGTGTAGCGGTTTTCCCTTGGGGAACAGATATGTTTTCCAACATCAACCTGCGGGATTCGGCTTTCACTGTAGTACATGATTGGGAATGGTCATTGCCGAGATGTACTGTGATTCTGTAATTTCCTTCAGGGACATCTACCGAAAAGAAAAAAGGATTACCGTTTTTTTGAGAGGTATTCAAATCATAACCATAAGGAGAATGTTGGCCGTATAAGGTATTTTCCTGAACAGAAATATATTTGTTTGATTTTTTCCCTGCAAAGTCAAACATGAAAGTAGTTTGCTGTCCGTTTATTTGTATAAACGGGAAAAGGAGACATATGAATAGTAGGGATATGCAAATTAACTTTCCCTGAGATTGTTTTTTGATCATTTGATTATTAGTAGTATAGATGAAAGAATACAATCTGGTAGAGTTCAAAATAGAACTTATAACATAGCACAAGCTTTTCGTATTTCCTCAAAGCGCATTAATAGTTTTTTGTCTTTTCGTGCTAATTGCATATTATACCGTGTTTGCATATTAACCAACATTTCAGCTTCAATGCCAAGTGAAGCTTCAAACATCAAAGCAACACTTGCTGTGACAGGGCGTTTTGCATTTAATATCTCATTCAACATAGTATAGGACATTTTCATTTGCTGGGCAAGTTCTTTCTGAGAAATACCCCGGTATTCTATTTCTTCTTTTAATATTTCACCCGGATGTGTAGGGGTGAATGGATATCCTAAATTTCCCATATTTTTATTTGTAATGATTAGATAATTCGATAATTGTACAAATTGTTATGATCGCTTCGTCTTCTTCATTTTTTGAGACTTCAAACTCTAACCGGTATTGATTATTGACGCGTATGGAAGACAATCCTTTTTTTGTCACCTTGCAATACCTCGTAATGTAAAGAATTGATACGATATAGAGCTTCAATACATGATGCATCATTTAATATGTCAATCCGCCTTTTATAATTTACAATTACATTAGGCTGGAATCGGTATTTCTTCTCAGTAGACTTTCCGGTGTAATACAGTTCGGAAAGGTATTCTTTGTCGAATTTTACGATCATAATCTTTTGTTCTTCTGGGACAAAGATAATACATTTATTTATAAATTCACTAAAAAAGAGAATTTTCTAAATATGAGATTATGTAAAAATAAGATTCAATATAAAAAATGATCTCTCAATACCCTGCTTTTTCCTTAATATAACCCCGCGCCCTCTCAATCACACTATCATACGGTTTCCCCCATTCAAGCGTCTGGTAAATATCCGGAGCAATCCCTTCTTCAATACTATTTTTATCAGGATCTAATACTGGACTGGCAGAAAATCTTACAGACCAGCCATTGGGCAGTTCTGCCGAGAATGGGAATCCGCCCCCTCCACCGGTAGTGGTTCCCATGATACAAACAGTAGGAAGTTGTCTCATCGTGTTGACAAAGTCATTGGTTGCACTGAAACATTGCCTGCTGGTAAGTACAACTACCGGTTTTTGAAACCCTAAACGGGTAGTAGGTTCTAAGTAGCGGGGATAAGGTTCTGAAAAATCATTGTGTCCTTTCCCTGTTTTGTGCATGATATATCCGGTCAGGATTTTTTGATTGGTGAACCGCGAGGCCAGGACATCCACATTTGATAGGGAACCTCCCCCGTTATCCCGTACATCTATGATGATACCATGACAAACTTCCAGTTTTTTGATCACATAATCCAGGTTTCCTTCTCCGATCCCACTGGAAAAACTTTCGTAATAAATATATCCCACATTGTCATCCAGTATTTTGTACTGCAGACCGGATGCAATCATATAATCCCGGCCCAGATAAAGGGGGCTTTTCAATAGGTTGACGTCGAAATTTGATACGGAATCCTGGTACCAGCTATCATAACGCGCAACATTGAAAGGCGCTGACAGATTAACATGTCCGTCGCGTACTTCGGCCAACATCTCGGCCAATAGATAAAACAAAGACTCATTACTCATCTGAGGATCAATCCGGGCAGAATAATCACGATATACTTTGTCCCAGTCTACCTCTTTTTCCTCAAAAAAGCAGTAGTGTTCATCCATGATCTTCCACAAGGCTTCAAAATTTCCTTTTGGATTATTCTCAAATTCATCGAAATCCATGCAGGAAGAAAGGAAAAAAATGCTGCAGAAGAAAGACATAACTCTGCCCCAGCGGACGATATGAAACCTATGTGTATCTTTATTCTTCATTTTCAATCAAATACCCTCCTGTATTTATTTCCGTTTATTTGTTTTCTCCCCGGAATACTGAAAAATTCTTTTACAAAACCAATCAAAAATGTGTTAGAGTGGATACTTGTTTTTATACCACCTACATTGGTATTATAGAGATTGTTCAGATAAGTCAACCGCAAAGTAATCGGTTGCAGGGGCATTTCTATCGTAAAATAATTTTTCATAATGAACTGATTATGAAAAGAAGCGAAATGTACCAGGTTATCATGATTCCCGAGGGAGATTTCGTAATAGGATTCTCCTTGCTGAGGCGAAAACATACAACCGATAAAGGGAACATCCATTTGATACCGGATGGTAAATGGCTGGTTTTTTATCTGAAAACGGTAATCGGCCATTCCTGAAAGAGACAGATTGACATTGACCTTGGCTGAAACGGGATTATTTCCGTTGCGGGTATTGTAAATAGCACCTAAAAAAGGGTTTATATTTGAACCGGCAAGCAAGCGTAACTTCGGAAGTGGTCTGAAGTGATAATGCAATCCGTAGCTGTAGTCAATGAAAAGGCTGTAATCTGAAGCCGTTTCTGTCTTGTTTCTGGTAGAAGAAAAATCAATATCGATCAATTGTTGTGTGGAGATATTGCCATCCCACAGATCAGTCATTTTCATGTGGTCACTGAGTACCCTGATTCCCCAACCATTATATTTGCTTTCATTTCCCGGGGTCAGGTAAGTGTCATAGATGTTATACAAACCACCTCCGATCAATGTAGAACGATAAGAGAGATTTACTGGTTTTTCTTCCTGGGAAAATAATTGAAAAGGGAAGAGAATGCATAACAAAATTAGAACCACCCATTTCCCGTTTTTGTCTGCCCCTTCCCGGGCGATAATGCCTGATTCCTTTAATTTTTTTACATTATTTTCCACTGTGCGGCGGGGCTTGTCGGTCTGTCTGGCAATTTCGACAACTGAAACTTTTGGATTTTGTTGCATAAAACTAATTATCAGTTTTTGCAATAAACTTACACCACCAAGGTAGCCGGAAGTTGTTAAGCCATCGACTTGTTGCAAGCCGATAGCAGTTTGCCAGATCTGGCTTTTCTCTTTTTGCGAGGGTTCGCCCTGACGGATGTATTCTTCAAAATCTTCTATCATACCGTAATTGGCGTATTTCTAACAGGCAAATATATGGGAATTTCATGAAAAAAGCAATGATCCGGGGTAATCATGTGTACTTTTGTTTGTCCTTTATTTATTGGGGATCCTTATCTTATTGATTTTGATATTGATATTCATAATTTTCCAGTATATTTCCGTACATATCTTTGATTTGTTTTAAGCGATTAAAGAGGTCATATTCATAATAGGTTATTTTACCTGAAGGATCTGTTATTGTTTGTACACCAACCAGCGGTTTATAGGTGTATGTTGTGATAAATGCATTCTTCATATTGGAATTTTTTCTTAAATCATTAATAGGGGTAATATTGGGATTTGTACTCTCAGCCAAGTTATTGATGTAAGTTTTTGTCAAAATACTTTCCACCTGAGAATATGTTACATTCTTTATTTCGGCAACAAGATGCTGGTAGTTATATGACCAAAGATAAACAACCTTATCTGCATCATCTTTAGATACATATTGTGGATTGCCATGCGCATCATAATTATGATAAGTAACACGTTGTTCTTTCTGATTATTTTGATCTTTCTTTTGTGAAACAACAGATCCCTTGAGATGCAAATTATTAAACAGGCCATAGTTGATGGTTGTTTCATCTGCGAATATATTATTGACATAATTGCTGAATTGAACCGGTAAATTTACCATATGCCTGGCCTTCATTTCTTCCGTTATTGTACTCCCATAATTACTTGTATAAATTATTTTATTTTCAACTTGTTTTGATTGACTGTCTGTAGTTTTAATTGTTCGTGGTAAGTAATTCAAATTATCATACATGTAATCTGTTGTTTTCACTATACTATCTTGTCCCTGATTGAAATAATCAGTGATTGTTTCGCGACCCAACCCCAACCAATTACTTTGATAATAATAATGCTTGAAAACGTGACTGGGAGATAAAGAGAAAGCCCGAAACCAAGTAGGAGGGTAACCTTCTGATAACAAAAGTGAGGAATACCTGCTTTCTACTGATGAAAAAAATTTAAATCTGGAAAGGCCGTGTATTTCGGTTGTATATTGAGAATTAGATTGATAACCAAATGTTTGCTTTCGAACCAATTGATTATTTTTATCATAATGACATATTTTCTCCACCAAACCATTTTCTAAGGCAATTAATGCCGGTTGATTAGGGATCACTCCCTGTGGATTTTTGAAAAAATCTCTGGTAGAAGGATTGTATTTTGTGGTTTGAGGTATTTGTTCATAAGCATAACCCGGATATACATCATGTTTATTTTCAAAAGAATAAATTGTCTTTGTAGTACTAAAGCCATCTGTACACATCTCTTCTACCTGAGAATAAGCAATTGGAGACGAAGCCATTTTGGGCGTTAAATCGACTATAGGAGAAGAACGAACAAGTATGATGCTATGAGAATCTAACCGGACATCATTCATTACAATATTAAGACTAACATCCATCTCATCATACACATAATTTGTATAATGCAAGGGGGTAATGAACATATACCCTGATGATTTATTATCTTTGCTATAATTAAAGTACTTATGAGACAATTTTTCTCCATTTAAATTCTTATCTATAATTTTTTTTACACGCAAGCCTCCTCCCTGTGTTATCCATTTTTCAACATTAGATTTAAATTCAAACTTTAGAAGATGTTTCACCGAAAGTCTATGTGGAAGTCCATCGGAAGGAGGATTTAGACTGGTTAAGTATGTAAAAAAAGTATTATTCACATCAACTCTATAAGGTTGATTCGGATAGAGAATAAGACTTCCCTCTTTAGTATTAGAAGTAATAACATTACCCCCTCCTACTCTACGGGGAACGGGAAAAGCTATCTCCAAGTTCAGGGGAAAGATACGGAGAGATCCTAAATTTTCTACTGTAAAATAAGAATCAGGAGCAGATATAAGAGTCAATTCATAATTAACATTAGTAGTATCTTTGACCTGATAAGTACGGGTTCGACTATATTCTACCGAAAAAGTGGAATTACTTTGAGGAGTATTCCCTCTTGCTTCATTAATAGAAAAAATATAAGGATCGTACTTGTATGGATTTTCTGGAAGCCAATTTGGTGGTCCTGGAAGATTAAGATAATCCAAAACTTGGCTCCCCTGTGCAATAAAAAATTTATTATCAAAATCGTGAGGTTCATATGTCAATTCGGTTGTTCCTCCTGTTGGGTATTTAACAGATGTGAGCATGCCATGTTGCATAAGAGAATCTACCGGAGACCTATCTCTCCCTGCATAATAATAAGATTTGTTTTCTAAAGGAATATTTAATGGAGGAATTAAGGACCCTTCCTCGATCATATTAGTTTTATCTCCCCATATTTTAGGACCTAAGGAAGCATTATAATATCCCCAAAAATCGATTTGAGATGAATTTTTTTTAGGTAGATATCCTCGATTATAAGAAAATTCGTACATTCCATTAATTGCATTCTTTTCAATCACTTTATCCAACATTAAACGGCAAGTATTGTAATCATTTTCATTCCCTAAATAAGAATAATGAAATGTATAAGATGCAATCTCTCCAGATGCATTTTTAATAGAAATATAATCTAATTTATGAGGAGCAGGGGCTGTGTCTTTACCTTTATAATTATTTCCATCTAAGTCTTTTCGGGTAGAAACTACAAAATCTATACTTCCATTTGGAAATTTTATTTTTTTCAGTACAGATTGGTTCATAATAGAATAATTGTATGTATGAAAAACTATCGGCGAGAAAGAACCTCCTGTTCCCGGTTCTTTAAATCTAATTTCCTCCTGAACAAAAGCGGGACTCGTTACAGTATCTGTAGTGTATTCAAATTCTATTTTTTCTTTATTAGGCGCTTCAATATAATCAATATACCAAGCATTTGTAACCATATTAGATGCGATATGAGCATTGGGTACCTTTATGTTGTATTTACCTGTACCTAAAATATTTTGATCCACACTTTGTGATACTCCGTAAGATTTTGACATGTAGTTAATTCCAATCCGATCTTTACTCTCTTCATTAACACCAAATACATATTTAAAACCATCACCATCAATAATAGTCCAACTACCATTACTATTATCATATGTGACATGAACATAATCTTTCCTGTTTTTAACAATTGCAACAGTATTGTGTCTTTGCAAAAATAAGGTTCCTGAATGATTTGCGACATTAAACATGAATAAATCAGGTTCTGAATCTGCCTCTGTATAAAAAGGGGTATCTATATTCGGATTTCGGGATGACCCCATGGCATTTCCCCATGGTGAAGTATAATCCAAATAATGATTTGAATTTCCAGAATTGTATATATTTTCTATTGTATAATCCTGCCAATATCCCAAATAAGACGGAGTACCAAAGTCATATTTATCCATATTCTCCCTAACAATAAAGCCACCTGCATTTAAGGACCAACCTAATCCTACCCATGAAGCTTCTTGTGCAACTTTTATTCCTGAAGCATTATAGCTAAGAGAAATCGGAATTTTTTTTCCACTTAAATTTATTTCATAAATAGGTATCGAAATATTTGCAGTTCCAGTATAATGATCTACAGGAAGATTTCCGAATTTTTTCAATGAAGCAGCATTGGGTGTTGTCGGTAAAACTGCCGGAAGACTCAAATAGGTAGCTTTATAGTCATGATCTGTTTGAGCATTCATTATCATGGCCATGCTCAATAGTAATTGAATTAAGATTATCTTCTTCATATGTGAAATATATTTAACAATTTTCTTTTACAGATTATTCTTGTCTATATGTATCGTTTTTGTCAATATTACATTAACAACTTTGCCTTCATGAACTCCTGCTTGCCAGTTTTGCATTAAGTTTAAGGCTTTTAATCCTGCTTTTTCAAAATCTGTAAGTTTGTCTGTTGCTTTGTTATAAATCCTTGCTCCGATTAAATTTCCTCTATCATCAATAGCAAATTGAATTTGCAACTTTGTTTGGGTATTGTCTTCTGAATGTAGAGAAAAATCATATTGAAAGTATTTGCTAAAGTCAGTCATAAAAGCCATATCACCATCTTTGTAGCAAGGCATTTTTTCAACAAAGACATACACGTACCGCCGAGTTAAATTATCGTACTGTACTAAATTATTTCTCTGTTGACACTTTGACGAACCACAAGAGCACATAGATAGTATTGCAAAAATCAATAAACTACATTTATTTATTAGTAACTGGTGTGCCGGGAGTATTGAGCCAATAGTTTCCATAATACTTTTTCATACTCTTATCGTTTGGGAATTACAAACTTTTTCATTGGAATAACTGCCCCTGTTCCTTTAGATTTGCAAATTAATAAACTATTCCATAAATTTTATTGTATCAAAACCTTGCATAATCTCGGAATCATACCAGTTCTTAATACTCCATTCTATTTGTAAATTGTTATCAATTGTACTTATTTTGATTAGATAATTGTACTTAGCATAAGCATATGTCTTCCAGATACCAATTTTATTATAACAAATATTTTTATACTTAATCTCTAATATGTTTTTTCCATATGAAGAAGGTATTTTTGATGTTAAAGACATATGATAAATTAGCTCTCTATTATGTTCATCCCGAATTCCGCTCTCTCCAAGCCAATAAATAAAAATATCTTTTTTTATTTTATCGTCTACCTGTATAACATATGAGTCTTTAGTAATACCTATTCTGTCAATTATACGACCAACACCTTGTTTTCCAAAGAGCAAAAAGGAAAGAGAAACAACCAATAGTATAGAAACTCCAAAAATCCACATACATTTATAAAACTTTTTCATTTTATTACATTTTGAAGTTTGCCTTTTATTATGGAAACATTCCCTTTTACAATATCATAATTGTCTACTCCTAATTTTCTACTATAAACCGATGGTCCATAAAATTGGCCATTTGATCTTGTCCCATAGTATATATTCTTTGAAGTGCTGAAAGAACCAAAACTTCTCCACCCTGAAACATCATCAAACTTTCCGGTACTATAAGAAGGTCCTGCTCCTCCGCCTTGTCCTGCAGTATATGCTACACTAGGTTGGTAATCAAGAAATTTTTCTGCAAATGAAGCTGAATTACAACCATAAAAGGCGGCAACACTATTTTCACTATTAAAGTTCCAATTTATATTACTCCAACCTTCTCCAGTCATTTGATTACCTCCAATGTCATCTAACTTATAGTCTCCAGAAGTTCCTACATCTGCTCTAGGACCATCATATCCGGAATGACTCCAAAAAGAGGCTTCTGCTGTAAGGCCATATCCATTATCTGTGGCATCTTTCACAATACCTGAAACTCTATCACCTAAAGTTCCTAAATCACCTAATTCTTGAATATATACATGATCTTTGGTCTTATCAAATCCCTCCATACCTTCAATTTCTCTTTGCCTTGTTTCTGCTGCAGATTTAAATCGAGCATCACCATTAGTATAAAATAGCATGTAAACTTCCATACCATTGGGATCAATATTTCGGATAGGATTGTTTAGGCAATAAGCATACTGTGATGTAGAATAATACTTCTCAGACAATGGATCTGGAGTCGGAAATACCGGCACCATCCCATCCCTCATCCTTGCTTCAAAATCATACCAGTTCAACCCATGCATCATGTCATATTCCTTATCTCCAAATTTGTATGGCTGTGCACCCGGATTGCGTATATCTCCCGAGTAATTACTTACAAACGGCATCCCTGACGGATAATAATGCATTTCCTGGGAAATATAATAATTGTTTGGAGGACTACCTCCATTCCATGTAAGCACCAAACGGTTATTACCTAAATGATCTCGCAGGTAATAATTATAATTATATTTACCTCCGCTTTCCGGGGTCAGGTAACCTTCCGGAGTGCGGATATATTTTACAGCATTGTTTTCATAAATAATATGCCCACAATAATCAGTAGTCAGGGTATTCGCAATATTACCCGACTGGTTACCTGCAGTAGTTGTACCCAAAGGCACTGTAACCACATTCTTCAATGTCGTATGGACAGCTTTTTGTTTCACTCCTGCTGCATCATAAACATAATCGGTACTATGACCATTGCTAAACTGGATATGCTGGGGTAAATTTAATGCATTATATTGAATACCAGAAATCTGACGGTTAAAATCATGCGTCATGGCTCCATTGGTATTATAAGCATATTCATTCATGCCACTTGGAGGAAGTTGTCCATATGGTTTCAGGAAGCCTTTACTTGGGTAGCTATCTGAAATATAAGATAACTGATTGCCATTGTAACCCAGAGACATCAAGTCCACAGGCTCGGAAGATCCTGGCAGGTAAGCAGATGAGTTACCCATACGAGACAGGTTAATAATATTACCCATTTTATCATACTGGTATTGCTCATTAAACAAACCGCTTGCTGCATCATTTAGCAGGAATGAAGCCATTAACAACCGATTTAAGTTATCGTATTTAAAATTGTAGCCTCTTTTGGTGGAAGCAAGACCATGCCTCCAGGTCATGGTAGAAATATTCCCATTATAAGCAGGCGTATTACCTGCAAAGGATTCATTGTAATACAATTCTTCTATGAACAAATTGGAACTGATTGACTTTAACCAACTGCGAACATTGTATTTATAAGTAATTGATTCCATTCCGGCATGAAGCGTCTTTTGAGATGACCTGCCCACTTCATCATAACTAAGAGTGGACATCGTGGTTGAAGTTTGAGAGTTTACCTGGTGTGTGGTTTTCAGCAACCGGTCTGCATGATCGTAAGTATAAACATAGGTTTCCTTTATCCCGGATGTTGTTCCGGCAGAGGTCTGGTGATAAAGTTCCGTCTTTGTTGGTTGACCGGAAAAACTATAATTGGTACTTTCTTTATTATAACCTCCAAGGTAATTGGAAGAAACAGACTGCACTGTCCTCCCCTTATCATCATAATAATATATGGAAGCCGTATATTTATTTGGATCAGAGAGGGTGGATTGTCCGAACAAAGCAGTCACCCTTCCGGTTAACTGTCCCTTGGCCGAGGTAAGGTCGGAATCTGTCCCGTAACGTTTATCTTCAAAGCCGGAAGGCATGCCATATTGGAAATTAACAGTATTGAATACAGATAATGTTTTTCCTTTAAAGGTATAATTGTCATAATAGTTAACTGTGTGAATCTCCGCTATCATATAACCACTGGAAGGACTGATTTTATATCCTGTCGGAATGATTGTTCCGGAAATGTTCCCTACAAATTCTCCTGTTACTAAAGTGTTTTGAATATTAACAGTCAGATAATTTACAACACCAGTAACCAAAGGACGTCCCAATACATCCGGAATAGAGAAGAACCATCTTTGGGAACCTTTAGATCGCAACTCCCCATCCTGCCAGAATATCAAACGATCAGCTTTGTCATACTGGTATTTGATCCAATCGCAACCAGGAATGCGTTTGGCAATACAACGATTGCGATGGTCATACCGGTAGAGGTAAGCATATTTTTTAATGGCATCATTCGTCTCTTTCCAATTGACATTGATAGCAGTAAGTTTATCAGAAGCCAGTGGAGGAAGAACAAAGGTCAGGTTGCCATAATCATCATACACATAGTAAGTGTTGAGACGTTCGCTGGTTCCATTGATTTGTCTTGTCAGTATCAGCCTACCCAGTTTGTCTTTGAATTCATAAAAGGTATTACCATCCTCATCTTTGATCTCAGTAACATAAAGTTGACCACCGGCATAATTTCCTGTTTTTTTAAGGATAAGGCTGTCATTTAACATACTTGCAATATATGAGGCACATAGAAGATTGGCGGAAGTATTATTCGTCATATAAGCTGTTTTCACTGCTTTACCATTATTTTGCCAGGATTCACCGGGACCGTATTGTTCCTGTATCCGGTTTAATGGAGATTGTTCATATTCGGGTTTGGTATATGGTTTCTGATCTCCATAAAAACTCCTTGCTGCAGGCAGGATGGTTGAAACTGGTACAAAAGCTCCGTTACTGTTGTAGGGTGTAGGAAGTATCTGTGCAGAATCCCGGCCAAATGAGTCATAAGTTTGAATGGTCACTAAATCTTTTTTGGATGGGGTAAATCCTTTTCGAACAGTTTCAACAGGACGGCCCAAGCCATCAAAGTATTCCACAGTAGTAAGCGTACGGATTCCGGTTCCCACCTGCACTTGTCCATTAGATATGGTTACCTGATCTGTGGCATCCAATGGAGTAATCTTAACAATATAATTTTGATTTGTGCTGATTTGAGCAGAGACTATATAAAGCAGGCTACTGCCTGATAATAGTAATAATGTAAGGAATATTTGTTTCATGAGGACTTTTTTGTAATGTTTTAGGATAATAATCTTTTAATAAACAAGGAAAAAGGGCTTGTTATCTTTTCAATACCTTTTCACTTAGCATGTAATCATCCATCCAAATATTGACCACATATTCTGATCTGGGATATTGTCCCATATAGATCTGTCGGGTAAGTATCCCTTCCGCTTGGCTACCCCAATCTTCTTCGATCATAAGCCGACCTTGACGGTCACTTAATTGAATGCGAATTTTATTAGCAGACTTTGGTAGATACATCTCAATATCAATATCAGTTATCACCGGATTAGGATATAGGTTGTAAGTCAAACCTTCCCAGGGATTAGTGTTGGGCCTGATTTCGTTTCCGGAGCTATTATCTTCTATCTCCAAAGAATCTAACACTGCCAGGTTTTCTTCATCTTCATCCAGGTAATAATGTTCCTGGGGAGGATAGAAAAAAGCAGTTCCAAAGAAATCTTTAGCTTCACCGTGAATGATTTCACGACTCTTGACCGTTTCAAATACCGGATAACGGTAACCCTGAACATACCAGCGGTAAGTTTCTAACTCCAGTATTACAGTGTCGGTTTGAAGACGATAGTCGATACTGTCATAAGCAATGCAGGAAACAGATTTGTCAGGATACAGGTTGTCATATTCCAAAGGGTACATATCTTCCACAATCCGTTTGAAGGTACGGGTACGGAGTACATGTTTCAATGTGTCTTTACTGGGAAGGATCATCATACCATAAGCATCAGCTTCTGTTTCTGTGGTACCCATAGCTCCTAAGAATAGGCGTTCACAATAACGACCCTGGCCGTAATAATAACTTTGATGGCGATCTTTATATTGAACAGGATATTTTAACAGCAACTCAGGCAGGGAGTTCTTAAGAATGGTAGTAGGATTTTCAAATCCCCAAAGCAATAAAGAATCATTAGAAAGGGAATAATAATATTTAGTGCGGTGCTCAATACCAACAGTCAGTGAATCTCCCTGATTAAAATACGAAAGATCGTATTCCTCATCTATTGTTTCCAGTTGACTGAAATCCCATAGAACATTTTCTCCGGAACGGCCTGGGTCTTTATAACTGACTTGCTGTTTGATAATGACATCTTCCGGACGGAACATGTTCAGCTTACTTTGCAAGGTATGTTGAGAAAATACCTGCACAATAAAAAGAGAAAATAAGATAACAGCGAATGAACGCTTAAGATACATTGTGTGCTTCATATCTTGAAATGTTAAGGGTCATCACTCAAGGATACTGCAAAAATATACAATAAAAAATGAATTAATTCAAATTTTCTCAAAAAAATTTTGTTACAATTGATTTTTTAATCAACTGTATACCAGTAATTTATCTGTAGTTAAAATATGTAAACTGTTACATGTTAAAATACGTGAATAAAATGAGCATTTTTTAGATAAAAAATAGGACATAAAATCTCTCTGAAATTATTTTTGTCCATGCTTTTGGATATATAATATTTTCTTCATAAATTGCCCCAATATTTTTATTGAGTCTGCCTGACATATTCTTTGTTTGTGTTTAGTCACTTCAAATAAAGTCACTTTCAGCAGATACAAAAACATTCTCTCTTATTTTTTCAATGAAATATAACAGGCCCTAATTTAAAAATACAAATTAATGAAAAGAAGTCGTATCATTCCATTAGCATTACTTGTTTACCTGATTGTCATATCCATTTATGCTTATCCAGGCAGGAATCACAAACTCAATATTACCTGGGAACAATATGGACTGACAATTGGCATCACCCTCGTTTGTATCATCGTTCTAAGCTATTTGCTGAAAAAACGGGACAAAACGAGAGATGATATGAAGAAGAAATGATTGAAATTTTGAATTCTAAATTTTGAATTGAAAAAAATATCAACAAAGGGTATCAAATTAATTCAAAATTTAGAATTTAGAATTCAAAATTTCAAAAACTTCCCTGTATAAGAATTTTTGCAGGATGCAATTTCTTCGGGTGTTCCTGTACAAACGATGTTTCCTCCTTTTTCTCCGCCTTCCGGACCGATATCTATGATATAATCGGCACATTTGATCACATCCATATTGTGTTCGATGATAACAATGGTATGTCCGCGTGCAATCAAAGCATCAAATGTTTTCAGGAGTGTTTTGATATCATGGAAATGTAAGCCGGTGGTAGGTTCGTCGAAAATAAAAATGCTGGCTTGTTGTTTTTCTTCTCCCAGGAAATAAGCTAATTTGACCCGCTGGTTTTCTCCTCCGGAGAGGGTGGAAGATGATTGACCTAATTTGACATATCCCAAACCGACATCTTGTAAGGGTTGAATGCGTTTGACAATTCGTTTTTCAATACTGCCTTTCTTTTCGGAGAAAAATTCAATCGCCTGGTTAATGGTCATTTCCAGGATATCATGGATATTCATTCCGTGATATTCTACTTCCAGGATTTCCGGTTTGAAGCGCTTACCGTTGCAGGCTTCACAGGTCAGGGTCAGATCGGCCATGAATTGCATTTCTACAGTGATGTTTCCGTCTCCTTTACATTCTTCACATCTTCCGCCGGGGACATTGAAAGAAAAGTATGCCGGAGTGAAACCCATTTGTTTGGATAATGCCTGATCGGCAAATAATTTACGGATCTCGTCGTATGCCTTGATATATGTCACCGGGTTAGACCGGGACGATTTTCCAATCGGATTCTGATCGACAAACTCAATGTACTTGACTAATTGAATGTCACCGTCCAATTTTGAGAACAATATCGGTACGCCGGTAGGATCGCCTAATTCTTTTCGGACGGCCTGATAAAATACGTCACGGACCAATGAAGATTTTCCGGAACCGCTGACTCCCGTAACAACAGTCATCACATTCAACGGAAATTTTACATCAATCGCTTTCAGGTTGTTTTGCCGGGCACCTTTTACTTCAATATAATTGTTCCATTTCCTTCTTGGCAGGGTAGGAGTGATTTGTTCTTCACCGGTAAGGTAACGAACAGTATAACTATTACTGGCCTTTTGCAGGTGATTGACGTCTCCCTGGTAAACCACTTCTCCGCCTAATCTTCCGGCTTTCGGACCGACATCTATGATATAATCGGCTGCACGGATAATCTCTTCATCATGCTCTACCACAACGACCGTATTCCCCATTTGTTGCAATTGTCTTAATACCTTGATTAATAATCCGGTATCCCGGGAATGTAATCCTATGCTTGGTTCGTCAAGTACATATAAAGAGCCTACCAAACTACTTCCCAGGGAAGTAGAAAGATTGATCCGTTGGCTTTCTCCTCCTGATAAAGAAGAAGATAAACGATTCAGAGTCAGGTAACTTAATCCTACGTCCAATAAAAATTGTATCCGGGCATTGATCTCAATCAATATTCGTTTGGCAATAACCTTATCCTGCTCGTCTAATATCAGTTGGTCAAAAAAATCTTTCAGCTTTTCAATGGGCATCAACACCAATTCGGTAATGGATTTGCCCCCAACTTTTACATATTGCGCTTCCGGTTTGAGGCGTGTGCCTTTACATTCCGGACAAGTCGTTTTTCCACGGTAACGGGCCAACATCACCCGGAATTGAATTTTATACAGATTTTCCTGTACATAATGCTGGAAAAAATAATTGATCCCGTATAAATCCGGTTTGCCGTTCCACAACAAATCTTTTTCCTCTTCGGATAAATCCAGGTAAGGTTTATGTATCGGAAATTTATATTTTCCGCATTTTTCAATGAACCATTGCTTGAATTCTCCCATTTTATCCCCTTTCCAGCAGGCTACTGCATCATCATATAGTGACAGTGTTTTGTTGGGAATTACTAAATCTTCATCGATACCGATCGTTTTACCAAAACCTTCACACTTGGGACAAGCGCCGGCCGGACTGTTAAAGTTGAACATCATTTCTGTTGGTTCTTCGAAAACAATGCCGTCGGCTTCAAATGTTTTGGAAAATATTTCTGTATCAGTTCCTTTGTCTGTATAAAACTTTACCATACAGACATTATTCCCTTCAAAAAAGGCGGTTTCAACGGAATCAAACAAACGGCTGATGGTTTGTTTTGCTGAAGATGCAGTCAACCGGTCGATGATCAAAAAGACTTTCTCCGTTTCCGGCATTTTTTCCTGTTGCAGGATATCTTCTATCCGGACGGCATCTTCGTCAATTTGTAAACGGGTATATCCTTCTTTTTGCAGGATCTCCAATTGTTCCCGTAAATTTCTGTTTTGACGCAGTTGTACGGGAGCCAATACAGACAAACGGGTTCCTTCAGGATATTCCAACATTTTCTGTACGACATCTCCTGCCTGGTGTTTTTTTACTATATCTCCTGAGACCGGAGAGATTGTTTTTCCGATCCGGGCAAAAAGCAGTCGCATGTAGTCATAAATTTCGGTAGATGTTCCTACGGTCGACCGCGGGTTACGGGTATTTACTTTTTGCTCGATGGCAATCGCAGGTGGAATCCCTTTGATATAATCGCATTCGGGTTTACTCATCCTTCCCAGGAACTGGCGGGCATAAGCCGACAAGCTTTCCACATACCGCCTTTGTCCTTCGGCATAGAGTGTATCGAATGCTAAAGAAGATTTTCCCGAACCGGACAGTCCGGTGATAACTACAAATTTATTCCGGGGGATTTCAACATCGATATTTTTCAGATTGTTTACCCTCGCCCCTTTGATAATGATATTTTGATTGTGCTCCATTTTTTATTCGTCCAGAAAAAAGGCATATAAATTTTTCATAGCAGAGAAATCATCGGTCAACTGCAACAATATTCTTTCATCAAAGACTTCTTTTCCTATCGGGCAGGATTTCATCAGCCAAACGCTTTTTCGTTGCAACCAAGGCTGGAAATAATTGTCTAAGTTGTTTTGTAAAGGACGTTTATATAATTCTCCCTGAACTTCAAAATTTCGTTTGCCGGTCAGGTCTTTGGTGATAGATTTGAAATGATCTTGTTCATATTCCACCTTCGAACGGAAATCTTCCATAATTTGCTTTTTGGCGGCATACAATCCCATGCCATATTGGTAATTATCGGCCGATATTTCCATAAAGAAACCGGGAAAATCCATCCAGTTGGCCACTGGTCGTTGGAAAGTCATCCACATATGTGTTTTATATGGGGTTTTATCTGCCGAAAAACGGGTGTCACGGTAAATCCTTGACAATACACGGTGTGGGCGGAATTCAAACCGGGGGTCTATAGCATACATTGCAGGACTCATTGCTGTAACCAGCGCTTTGAGCGGTTGTATTATTTCCTTTTCATAAACCGGTTTATGGGCATCAAACCATTCTTTATTGTTGTTTACTTCTAAATCCCGGAAAAATTGCACCATTGCCGGTGTAAATCCGGTGAATTTCTCAATTGTCATAGCCTTTATTTTAAACATGCAAAATTACAAAATTTCCGGTGAGAATTTATATTCTCCGGTGGAAATATCTATCTTTGTACCATTTTGTATCATAACAAGTTATCAATGAAAAAGATTTTCTTTTCTTTTCTTTTTATCTTTTTAGTTTTTAGTCTGTCTGCGCAAATCACCCCTAAGCGGGAATTCCGGGGTGTTTGGGTACATGTGATTCATCAGCCACAATATAAAAATATGTCGGTTGAAGAAATGAAGTCTTATTTTTTGAATATGCTTGATGGTTTTGAAAAAGATCACATCAATGCAGTTATTTTTCAGGTCAGACCTGCTGCCGATGCTTTTTATCCTTCGGAAATAGAGCCCTGGAGCCGTTATCTTTGCGGAAAACAAGGTCTTTCGCCTGCAACACCTTTCGATCCGATGGCTTTTATGATAGAGGCTTGCCATGAACGGAACATGGAGTTTCATGCATGGCTTAATCCCTATCGGGTGACTGCAAGTGCAGGTGAGTCATTACATGAATCGCATATTTATCATCAACATCCTGAATGGTTTGTACAATATGGCAATCAGATTTATTTTGATCCGGGTATTCCGGAATGCAGGAAATTTATCTGTAAAGTTGTCAAAGATATTGTAAGAAGATACGATGTCGATGCCATCCATATGGACGATTATTTTTATCCGTATCCGATAGCAGGAAAAGCATTTCCTGATGATAATAGTTTTTTTCACTACCGGGGGATAGATGGCTTCTTGAGTACTCAGAAAAATGATTGGCGGAGAAATAATGTCAACCACCTGATTGAAGAACTCAAGCGTACGATTGTACTCGAAAAGCCTTGGGTACGTTTCGGAATCAGTCCTTTCGGTATTTACCGGAATAAAAAAAGTACCCCTGATGGTTCGGGAAGTGATACCAATGGCTTGCAAAATTATGATGATTTATATGCTGATGTTAAATTATGGATGGAAAAAGGCTGGATCGATTATAATCTTCCGCAGATTTATTGGAATCTGGGGACAAAAGCCGCAGATTATGGTGTCCTGATCAAATGGTGGAGTGAAAACAGTAATGGAACGCATTTATATATCGGACAGGATGTTACCCGGACCATGAGTGCCCCTTTACAGGAAAGACAACTTGCCAGAAAAATGCAATTGGAAAGAAACACTTCGGGAGTATATGGCAACTGTTTCTGGCCAGGCTATGAGTTGATGAAGAATACGGCTGGTATTCGTGACAGTTTGCGGAATAAATATCAGAGATATCCTGCTTTAATTCCTCCTTATACACACATGCACAATAAGACTCCCAAAGATGTTAAAAACCTTAAAGCCGAATGGACACCGGAAGGTTATGTATTGCATTGGAAGAGAAACGGCGATATAGCTGATCCGGAAAAAGCACAATATTTTGTTATTTATTGTTTTAAGGACAAAGAAAAAAGGAATCTGGAAGATCCTTCTAAAATTGTGAAAATAACACGCGATACGAAATATCTTTTGCCTTATGATAAAGGAAAAGAAAAATATGAATATGTGGTGACATCCGTTGACCATTTTCACAATGAGTCAAAAAAAGGAAAGTCAAAAAAAGTTAAATTATAACCCGGATATGTCGATAATAAACAAATCCGACAATTTTTACGTTAGTATCTTTAGATGAATATAAACAAAATTATTTCTATGAAAACATTGATCATTCTTTCTCTGGCAGTAATGGTTTCTGCCACAGCTTGTAAAACAAAAAATTCAAACAACACAGAAACACAAACACCTGCCCCGGTAGAAGAGATTACAGCTCCGGCGCCTGTTATTACCGAACAACTGACAGGTTATTTCCTCAAAAACACTTATTCTCAGAGTGAGGATGTAAAATTGTTATTGGTTCAGGACGATGCTAGTTTTAACCAATTGTTTGGGGCCGGCAAGACAATGACCAACAAAATTATAGCTCCGGATTTTGGTACATCGAACATTGCCGCTGTTGCAGTTAAATCTACTAAAAAGCAAACTACGATTACGTTTGACCGGACAGAGATTGAAGGTGATGTTTTGAATGCTTATTTCAATATTGAAACAGGTGCAGAACAAAGTTATACATCAACTCCTGTTTATTTGTTTGCGTTTGAAAAGGATGTTCCTGCCAAACGGATACAATTGATTGTGAATGGGGAGAAAAAAGAGAGTTTGGCGCTTTAGTTTTAATAGTGCAAAACCTCCCACAATTATCCGTTCATTTCAGTATGATATATCTTCGTAATGTTAATCGTTATGGTGTACTTTGGGCAGTGATGTGTGAAGAAGCATAATCCCGTTTTGAAAACTAATAATCTGTTTTATATTTACAGAAGTGTACACCCCCCATCAATCAACAGATCGCTGCCAGTTGTAAAAGATGAAGCATTAGATAAAAGATATATAGCAGCGTATGCAACTTCTTGAGGTGTTCCATACCGATTTCCTAATGGGTATCGCTTTTTATCTGCTTCAATAGCTTCTTCTGAAATTATTTCTTTGACTCCGTCGGCCATTTTCGTGGCAATCATACCTGGTTCAATAACATTCACACGGATTCTCTTTACAGATAATTCAAGTGCCATCCCTTTAATCAGACCTGAGATCGCAGCTTTTGATGCTCCATATATAGAACTACCTTTTATCGAAATCTTACTGCCGGAAATAGAACTTATA
>JAVBMQ010000230.1:0-8798 GCA_031552335.1 Bacteroidales bacterium
GAATCTATGCGTCGAAAAAAACGCTAATTTTGTTCTTGCCTTTTTTGATAAATCAAAAAAGAAATGACCTTCGGTCTGCCCTTCGGGATTCGGAGGGGTCAGCTTCCGCCGGAATGGGGGTCAGCATCGCCGGAATATGCATATTCTTCTGAAATATTCAATTTTTACTACAAAATCTACTGCTTTTATTCAAAAAAACACAAAATTGTGTAAACTGAAAAATCGTTTATTTATCAGGGTTTCAGAATGGTTTTTAATGTTTCAGGTAAACCAATAGGTAAACTAAGAAAACATGAAAGCAACTATTAATGTTGTCTGTTACAGGTCAAAGAAATTGGCTAATGGGGAGCATCCTTTAATGCTTAGGGTGTGTAAAAATGGAAGAAGAAATTCCAAAGTTTAGGTATATCGGTTAATCCTCAAGATTGGGACTTTAATAAAAATAAACCTAAGCCAGATTGTCCAAACAAAGAATTTATTTTGAAATTAATTCTTGAAAAAGAAGCTGAGTATCAAAATAAAGTTATTGAATTAGCAGCTTATCAAAAAGAATATACAGCGGCTTCTTTGTTAAAATCAAAAGACAAGATTGTTCTAAAAACAATAGAAGAATACTATAAAGAATTGATAAATGGCTACATTGCTAAGGGAAGGAGAGGTAATTCCAGAGTGTACCGAGATTCATATAATTCATTGAAACGATTTAAAAATGAAAAATTAGATTTTTTCTTTGATGAAATTGATGTGGAGTGGCTCAATGAGTATGAAAATTGGCTTAGGAATAAAAAATGTGTTGAAACAACTATTAGTTTACTATTCAGAACTTTAAGAAGTGCATATAATAAGGCTGTAGAGAGCAATAATGTTCGGAAAGTAGAAAATCCTTTCAAGAGATTCAAAGTATCTAAATTCAATACAAAAACTCAAAAAAGAGCTATATCGAAAGAAGATATCAAAAAGATTATATCTCTTGACTTATCATCTCAACGGTCTTATATGAAATTAAGTAGAGATATGTTTATTTTCAGTTACTTATGTGGAGGAATAAATTTCACAGATATGGCTAACTTGAAATCAAGCCATATAATCAATAAAAGGCTTGTGTATATACGTCAAAAAACAAAGAAAAGAATATCTGTCCCTTTACAACAGGAGGCTATTTCTATAATAGAAAAATATATTATTGGCAAAAAGGATTCTGATGAATATATTTTTCCTATTCTTAGTAATAAGAAGTACAAAACAGAACTTCAAAAACATAACAGAATCCATAAAATGATTGGAAAGGTGAATGATTATTTGAAAAAGATAAGTCGATTAGCAGAAATAGAAACCAACTTAACTACCTATTGCTTAAGACATAGCTATGCTACTGTCTTGAAAAATTCAGGGGTTAATATTGCTCTTATTTCTGAAATATTGGGTCATTCAGACCTCAAAACCACACAGATATACTTGGATAGTTTTGATAATGAACAGATTGATGAAGCTATGGGGCATTTGTTGTAATATATTGAATGGGGGAGAAAAAATCTCTCCCCCTTTTTAATTAATCATATTACATGTTTAGTTGAGTTAAAAATAAATCTGTACATTTGCAAAATATAATATTATGATAAAATATTACTCAATGAACAATACAATATCATTTCAAATTTTTCAATGAATGTTTTTGAGAAAGGTTTTCTCTCTATAAATATAATTTTTTACACAGATTGAAGAATATGATATCATAATCAAGAATAATGATAAACGCTATACATAATAGAAGTTTAAGTAAAAAAACAATTTTATAAAATACATCACTTTATAAACTTAATGTATAATGCCAATCAGGTTAATATTTGCTGCTAAGAAACTAAAAAAGAGTGTTAATGAACTGGCTGCATTTTTGCAGAGATTGGGCTATGATGTGAAAGCAAATCCTAATTTTAAGATTTCAGAGTATGAATATAGTTTACTTATTGATAATTTTCTAAAGAAAGAAGATATTTACCCATGGGATCGTGTGTATTTTTATGATGGGTATATATTAGTTTATTTAAATAGTGAAAGATACTTTAAATATGATTTAAAGGAATCCAAGAAATCATATAATGAAATCAAATTTTACATACAATGTAAGTTACCTCCTATTAAAATTAGATATGAATCTACAGATAATATACAAATTGTAAATGAGCTGGATTTAGACAAAGCTTTACTTTTTCTTTCAAGATATAGTGAAAATAATTTTGAAGTAATTGAAAATGACATTAAAAAAAGTAGATTTTACCATTTATATGAGTTAGGTGATTTTGTTGAAACATTAATTGAGAATAAATCTATATATATTAGGTATTTGTCTGAAATTCAAGATCTTAAATACCGCATTGTTCCTATTCTTGAAGTAGTATCTTATACAAGTTCACTAAATCATCATATTACCTATGAAGAAGCATTCATATTTACAATACAAAAGGCAGAAACGAATATTATTATATTAGAAAATATATCAGAACAAAGATCTACTATTATTTTTAGATTAAAAAATGCTTCATATATGGATGCAGTCCATTCTATATTTGATTTTTTTACATCTAAGTTCAAAAATAAGAGAGATAGAATCCGTTGTAAGAATGTTCTTATTAATGGGATATCTGAATATTCTTCTATAAACCATACAAATTTTGATGAATGGAAGAGAAAAATATTTTATTCAATTAATTCATAAGCAATTATTATAAGAATAAGTCAATTATGAAACAAAAGAAAATCAAAGTTATTTACATAGTTGCTGTTGCTGTACCTGCTATTATAGGACTTCCTATCTTTTTAAATTGGTTATTAATCAAAAACACTCCTCAAAGTTTCAAAGTAGTAGGAGAAGGGAAGGATTGGTTAACTTTTTATGGGTCATATATAGGTGGTATCATTGCTGCATCAATATCTTTTATTATATTACTTATTACTATTATTCATAATAAGAAGAATTCTGAAATTAATAGACAAGAAGAGAATCTTAGAAGACTTGAAGATGATTTGAAAAATAGAGTTGCGCAATTAGATTTTTCTAAAATTACTAATGTAATGTTAGTTCTAAATGATTACGATAGGTTTAAAGAAGAAATTTTAAAATTAGACACCTTTTATCAAGAACTTATGTATAGCTCAAATTCATTCAAATTAATCTATGGAGATGAGATTGACGGAAAGATTACTAACTTCAAGAGTTCATATACACTATGTATTAGTGATCTTCTTCAGTATATTAATGAAATGAAAGTTTTTATCTCCAAATTACCTCCTTATATTTCAAATGAGAAAGCATTAATACTTAAAAGGACAGTGTTCGATTATAATTCAAATTCGATTTGGACAGACAAATCAAACTCAAAAATCATAGAAATTGAAGGTTATAGAGAACAAATTGAATCTATTTCTCAAAGGGAATCAATTATTAAAGAAATGGGTCAACTTTCTAAAAATATCAATAACTATACTCTCATTGATGCAGTGTATACTGCTGCAAAACTGTGGATAAAGGCTGAAAGGGAAAAATTAGCAACCTTGAAAAAATGAAAAATATAGGTCTCAATTATATTGATTTAATTTGTATTTACACATAATTTTGGACAGAGTCTATTAATCAGTTCATATGTAAATTTTTTACTATTCTGGACACAAAGTTAGTTTTTATGATTTAGTTTTGCGTCCAATATAAATTTGAAAGTTTAATTAATAAATTTTGAGTAAGCTTTCGGCGAACCCCGTATTTTTTTGTTAGCGATTTATTACTTCATCTCTAACATATCTCTAAAACATTCAGCGAGCTATTCGAGGCTCTGATTGATTATTGCGCGGGGATTTGATTGTTATTTTGCGTTTTCCATTGTTTGGGTAACAATTCAATCAGGTCTTTCGAGTAGTCATTGTCGAAGGAGTGAACATTATCCAGCACATATATCAACCATTCTCGGAAGTTCACTTCTGCTTCTTTACAGCACCCAAAAAGGGAGTAGATTACGGCAGCATCTTCCGCGGCAGAGTGGTTCCCACAGAATAGGTAATTTTTCCGCCCCAAGGCTATAGGTCGGATTGCATTCTCGCCCAAATTATTGTCTATGCGATATCTTCCATCCAGGTGGTAGCGAGATAAACGGTGGAATATTTTGTAAGTATAATAAAGTGCCTTCCCGATTCGCCCTTTGGGAAGTACATTGGGATACTCTTTCACAATCCATTTCTCAAAGGCACACATAATGGGATAGGAAAGCCTCGAGCGTAAAGCCGCCCGATCCTCATAAGATAAATTTTCCTCATCCGCCCTCCTTTCCACATCATAAAGCAAGCCGATTTGTTCCAGTGCGTAAGCTGCCCGGCGTTCATCCTCTTTCAAAGCCTCCTCGAACTTGCGCCGGGCGTGAGCCCAGCAACCTAAGGGCAAGACACCTTGCTTGTTTTCATAGATTGAGTAAACTTCATATCCATCAGTCTGTAATGCTCCCTGATAGTTTTTAAGTAATTCTATAGCTACCTTCTGTGACCTTGAACCTTGGTAGTAATGGAAAAAGACTGTTTTTTGCATGACCGAACGAACCATCCAAATATATCCCTTCACCGTTTTGTGCTTTTCTTCATTTACCACCGGAAGGGTTGATTCATCCACCTGGATATAATCCGAAGAAAGCACCTCTTCCCGGAGCCGGTAATAAAGTGGTCTTAACAAATCGGCTGTTTCTTTGAACCAGTCATTCAAGGTAGAAGCAGGAATCGTCACTCCCAATTGTTTGAACATCTGTATTTGACGGTAAAAAGGGAGGTGGTTCACGTATTTGTTTACCATGATTTCCGCCAAAAGGGATGATCCCACATAACTTTTAGCCAGGGGAAGTGCTGGCAATTGGGCGGTTACCACGGGTGTATCCGTCTGGGCAGTTTTCTCTTTCAATACATATTTGTGGCGGATAAAGCGGTGGACATAGAAGCTGGCGGGTTCATGCTCCAGTATTTCGGTAATTTCAGGAGGTAACTCCGTCCATTTCCCGCTGGTAAGATCAATGCCTTCCGGGTAAATATGTTCTTCCCGGCGGGGAAGGTCTGCCGGAAGAGATTTTCGGACAGGCAGTTTCTTTTCTTTTACCACTACCCGAACCTTTTTGTATTCCACCATTTCCTGATGAGCTTGCAGGGCTACTTCCTCTTCTTCGGGAAGAATATCCAGTCCGTCAAAATCAATCCGGCGTTGGAGCGGATCCGGTGCAATATAGCGTTCACTGGATTTACCCCAGATTTTGCGTAATAATTGCTGTATCCGTTGTTCTAAAGAAAGGATCTTTGCGGATTGTTCACTGATTGTTTTATCCTGATTGTTTATGGTTTGTTCATAATTATTCTTCTGGCTGGTAACATCGGAATAACTCTTAAGTTCTTCCCTTAGTTTGGCTGTTTCGCGGTAAAGCCGGTCACGTTCTTCGAGAAGTGCCCGGACAAAAGAGTCGCCGTTGTCGTTTAAATGCGCCATTATTACCACCTTCAATTATGCCTTAAAGGTAATAATAATCAGCGATATATGAAAATATTAGGACGAAAAATCGTTAGGAAAAGCTAAGTTTTTTTTGGCTTGTATTTTGCGGTTTTTCGGTTTGTACCAACAGCATCAATTCTTGCCAACTCGTGTGGTAACTCCTGCTATTTTCGTCAAAAACAGGCAGTTTGAATACTCCGGATTCTAATCGCAGGTGGTAAATGACTAATCCTCCACATTCCATGTGCAGTATTTTCATATTGTTACAGTTGCGGTTGATAAAAATAAAGACATCCCCCTCCAGGATATTATGTCCCATCTGGTTGGTGATTAAACCAGAAAGAGTATAGAAACTTTTGCGCATATCGGCCGGATAGGGATAAATCCAGTAGCGCATGGATTGGTCCAGACTAAACATGGCTAATCCTGTAAGGAGAGTAAAGAACGCAGTAAGCCCAAGTCAATATTTTCCGGTGAAAATTTCAGACGGGTACCATTGGGGTAGCTGATCTCAAATCCGGAAAAGGAATCCGGAATGGTAGGACGATTGATTTGAATGCCCGATTTCCCCGGCTCCCGGAGAACCAATGGTACAAAATCGGAACCTATGTTGCCGGGTAAAAATGATTGCATCTTTTTCTTCCAGTAGTAAAACTTAGCTTCACAAATACGCTCATTCTGACAAAAGGAGCGGATGCTGAGACCCGATGACTGGTAACGGGTATAAATCTCTGCAAATTGTTGGTCTGTTAACATGATTTTTTTTTGCAGCAAAGATAAGCGGATTGGAAAATTGATGAAATACGGGGTTCGCCGAAAGCTTACAATTTTGATACTCTGAAATTTTTCCAAGAGAAGAAAAATAGTATAATTCTACTTTTACTAATCTGATGCTTGCCTGAGATTCAAGATATCTATTCAACCATAAGCTTTCTTTTTCAGAACATTAAGAAGTACATATAAAAGTCAGGATGACTTCAATATGAAAAAAATAATTTCACATTTTTTTTGTGTTTCTTAAAATTAAATCTTATTTTCGTCAAAAAAAAAGATGAACAGACGTAATTTTATTAGAAACAGTTCCCTTCTGGCTTCTGGTTTGTTGCTTGGCAAGCTTGATCTGAATGCGGAAAAAACAGCCAAACCATACTTGCGGAAAATCGGGGCCAATGAAAAAGTGAATTTGGCATGCATAGGAATCGGGAACCGGGGTGCCGATATTATTAAAGATTTATATAAAACCGGACATTGTAATATCGTAGCTCTTTGCGATGTGGATATGGGCGCTTCCCATACCAACGAGATTATGAAAATGTTTCCGGATGCTCCCTGTTTTCAGGATTTTCGCCGGATGTTTGACAGAATGGCAAACCAGATTGATGCCGTTTGTATCGGAACTCCTGATCATAGCCATTTCCCGATAACCATGTTGGCAATGTCACTTGGAAAACATGTGTATGTGGAGAAACCGATGGCTCATACATTCAATGAAGTGGAATTGATGATGCGTGGGGCTAAAAAATATGGGGTAGTTACCCAGATGGGTAACCAAGGACACTCTGAGGCTAATTATTTCCAGTTTAAAACATGGAAAGAAGCCGGCATTATCCGGGATGTTACATCCATCACGGCTCATATGAATAACCCGCGGCGCTGGCATGCCTTTGATTCTAAGATGCAAAAAATGCCTCCTGCGGAAACTGTCCCTTCTACCCTGGATTGGGACTGTTGGTTGGGAACGGAATATTTCCACGACTATAATCATGATTATATCAACGGACAATGGCGTTGTTGGTATGATTTCGGAATGGGAGCGCTGGGCGACTGGGGTGCACATATCCTCGATGCTGCTCATGAATTTCTGGAACTTGGTTTGCCTACAGAGGTGAATCTGCTTTATGCTGATGGTCATAATAAATTCTTTTTCCCTTATTCGTCAACCATTTTATTCAGATTCCCCAAACGGAATAATATGCCGGCTTGTGATGTAACCTGGTATGACGGGATTAATAATCTTCCTCCGATACCGGCAGGATATGGGAATGTGGAATTGGACCCCAATATTCCTCCTCCTTCCAACGGACAAATTGTGCCTTCACAACTGAATCCGGGGAAAATTATTTACAGCAAAGATTTGACATTCAAAGGAGGAAGCCATGGAAGTACGTTGTCAATTATTCCGGATGAGAAAGCGAAAGAAATGGAATCCTCACTTCCGGAAGTTCCCCGTAGTCCATCCAATCATTTTGAGAATTTCTTATTAGCATGTAAAAGACAGGAACAGGCTCGTTCTCCTTTCCATATTGCAGGTCCTTTGTGCCAGGTATTTTGTCTGGGTGTTATCGCCCAGCGGTTGAATGCGAAATTATCTTTTGATATACATAAGAAGAAAATAACGAACAATAAAATCGCCAATCAATTACTAACCGATACTCCTCCTCGCAAAGGTTGGGAGGAATTTTACAAGCTTTAATGGAGAGACATGAATTTTTATCTATCTGTTTATTGGAGTTATACGAATTATTTTCAAATCGTTGATACATAAAAAAAAAATAAATATGAAAAACATTTTTTTATCAATCTTATTATTTGCAGTCGGCACTATGACCATGCATGCCCAGTCTGAATGGACTTCTCTTTTCAATGGAAAAAACTTAAACAATTGGAAGGTTGTTTACGGTAAAGCGAATTATAAAGTAGTGGATGGCGCTATTGTTGGTTATACCACTGTTAATAGTCCTGATAATACCTTCCTGGCTGCTAAAGGAATATATAGCGATTTTGTTCTGGAATTTGATTTCAAACTAGATGATTCCCGGATTAATTCCGGTGTTCAGTTTCGTTCTACTTGCGATAAAAAAATCAAAAACGGAGCTGTATTCGGTTACCAGTTTGAGATGGATCCGGCCAAAAGAGCCTGGACCGGAGGGATTTATGATGAAAAACGCAGTGGATGGCTTTATCCGCTTTCTTTGAATCCGAAAGCCCAAAGCGCTTTCAAAATCGGAGAATGGAACAAAGCGCGTATTGAAGCTTTCGGAAAATCGATCCGTACTTGGGTAAATGGAATCCCTTGTGCTGATCTGATTGATAATCAGTCGGCTTTGGGTATCATTGCTCTTCAGGTGCATGCTACCAATAATCCGGAATTGGAAGGAAAAACGATCAGTTGGAAAAATATCCGCATTTGTACAAAAGAGCCGGAATCCTTACGTTCTCCGGATAACAGTTCGGTGTATCAGGTAAACAATATTCCCAATACGATTTCCGACCGGGAAAAGAATGAAGGATG
>JAVBMQ010000111.1:0-10341 GCA_031552335.1 Bacteroidales bacterium
TCTTTCTCAGGTTTTATTTGGTTTATATCAAATGATCGGCGAACGAATGAAGCATGTTTTCATGGGTTATGATGTCTGGATCCTTAGTTACCGGGAAGAATGTTTTGAGAAAATCGGATTAAAACCGGCTGTAAAAATAAAATTGAAAAATGGTTCTTTGGATTGTGAATACCGGAAGTATGAGATTTTTGCAGGCAAGAGAAAAGATTTTGTTCCGGGGAGGAAAAAACAGCCCGAGGCTTCAGATAAACAGCAAAAGGCTCCTGACAGAAGCCCTAAAAAGTTAGTAAAGGCAACCGGAAAATCTTCAATACAGAAATCAGATCATTGAACCGGAAGGTTAGGAATTTCTCCGGGGAAGCAAAAATGAAATCAGTTTTATTACCGGAACATATTTAATAACAATTTAATCAATTCGCAAGATGAAAAGAATAAGTACTAATGTAGGAATAATGCTGATGTTGTTATTAGTAATTAATCCAAATGCTTTTTCTCAAAATATCATCAAGCATGGATTGGATAGTGTTGTTTCCGAACGGAGTAAAAATATTTACTCTTACGATGATAACGGAAAGAATATTTTGAATGCCGGTTATCATTGGGATGATACAAGTAATAATTGGAAAGGGGATTATAAATATGAATATGCGTATGATTACAACGGTAATCAAATATTGTATATTTATTACAATTGGGATAATACAGGTGATAATTGGATCGGAAATTTTAAAATGGAATTCATGTATAAAAACAATGATAACCCAATATCAAGAACTTACTATAATTGGAATAAAACAAGTAATAATTGGAAAGAAGATGCTAAAAGTAAAGATGAATATATGTCTCACGAAAACGAGAGACTGCATACTCACTACACATGGGATTATGAAAATAGTAATTGGATAGAGGACTCTAAAAATAAACAGGAACTTGTATATGATGAAAATAATAATCTAACATTATATGCTTACTATACTTTTAATTATACAGCAAATACTTGGAGAGGATCTAATAAAAATGAATGCATCTATGATAATGATGGTAGAAGATTAAATATCTATTATACTTGGGATTACACAACAAATGACTGGAAGATGATTTCTAAATCTGAAAAAATATTTGACCTGTCGTATTCCATAACGGACTTGATTGTTCCCGTTTTCCTATATTATGACTACTGGCATGAGCGTATTTATACCTACGATTATGGCAATATGTTAACAGAAGAAATATCTTCTTCTAGCCGAACAGGAACCGATTGGGAGCCAGGGAGCATCGTTAAGTGGTATTGGTCTAAGAAAAATCTTGAAACAAAAATTCCTGAAATAACCAACAATAATTTTACGATTAGAGTATTCCCGAATCCAACAACTGGACAATTAATAATAACTGGACAATTGACAAATACAAATTATGAAATTTACAATCTGAGGGGTCAATTGCAAAAGCAAGGAAAATTGCAAGGCGAAACAACAATAATAAATATAGAATCATTGGCAAGAGGAATGTATCTTTTGAGAATTGCAGGAGAAACAGTTAAGATAATGAAAGAGTAGCTGTCAATATTCCTAAATTAAGCCCTTCTAAACTTTTTTGAACAAGCTTTTCTTTCTAACTTTGCACATTCAAAAAATATTCAATAAATCATGGAGTATAATTTTAACGAGATCGAAAAAAAATGGCAGGAATACTGGAAAAATAACAAAGTTTACCAGGTAAAAGAAGACCCTGCCAAACCCAAGTATTATGTCTTAGATATGTTTCCGTATCCTTCTGGAGCCGGTCTACATGTAGGACATCCGCTAGGTTATATCGCTTCCGATATTTATTCCAGATACAAAAGATTGAAAGGTTTTAATGTATTACATCCGATGGGGTATGATGCTTACGGACTTCCGGCAGAACAATATGCCATCCAGACCGGACAGCATCCGGCTATTACTACTGTAAATAATATCAACCGTTACCGGGAACAATTGGATAAGATTGGTTTCTCTTTTGATTGGGACCGGGAAATCAGGACCTGTGAACCGGGTTATTATAAATGGACGCAATGGGCATTTATCAAAATGTTCAATTCTTATTATTGTAATGATGAACAGCAGGCCCGTCCGATTGAAGAATTGATCAGCGTATTCGAACAGCAAGGCGCAAAAGGAATGAATATTGCCTGTTCCGAAGAACTGAATTTTACGGCTGAAGAATGGAATGCCAAATCCGAAAAAGAGCAACAGGAAATTCTGTTGAATTACCGGATTGCTTATCTGGCGGATACCATGGTAAACTGGTGTCCTGCTTTAGGAACCGTTTTGGCCAATGATGAAGTCAGCGAAGGTGTTTCCGTTCGCGGAGGTCATCCTGTAGAACAAAAACTGATGCGCCAGTGGAGCCTCCGGGTTTCCGCTTATGCTCAACGTCTGCTGGAAGGATTGAATAAAGTGGAATGGACCGATTCATTGAAAGAAACACAAAAAAACTGGATCGGAAGAAGTGAAGGTGCCGAGATGCGCTTCAAAGTAAAAGATTCTGATGTAGAATTTACTGCATTTACTACCCGTGCCGATACCATCTTTGGTGTAACCTTCATGGTGCTGGCTCCTGAATCTGATTATGTCGCCCAGGTAGTAACTGCTGCCCAAAAAGCAGAAGTGGATACTTATCTGGATGCCGTTAAGCGTCGTACAGAACGCGAACGTATTGCAGATCGCCGGGTTACAGGTGTATTTACCGGATCATATGCCATCAATCCTTTCACCGGAGAAGCCATTCCTATCTGGATATCCGATTATGTATTGGCAGGTTATGGAACCGGAGCTATCATGGCTGTGCCCGCACACGATAGCCGCGACTATGCTTTTGCAAAACATTTCAACCTCCCGATTGTTCCTTTGATTGAAGGTTGTGATGTGTCGGAAGAAAGTTTTGATGCCAAAGAAGGAATCATGATGAATTCAGGATTTTTGAATGGTTTGACAGTAAAAGAAGCCATAGAAAAAACGAAGAAATATGTAGAAGAAAACAAGCTTGGCAAGGTAAAAGTCAATTTCCGCTTGCGTGATGCTATTTTCAGCCGCCAGCGATATTGGGGTGAACCATTCCCTATTTATTACAAAGAGGGAATGCCTTATGCTGTGGATGAAAAAGATCTCCCTATAGAGCTTCCGGAAGTAGATAAATTTTTGCCGACAGAAAAGGGAGAACCTCCTCTGGGCCGTGCTAAGGATTGGACTTACAAAGGCTATCCGTTGGAATTATGCACTATGCCGGGATTTGCCGGATCTTCCGCATATTACATCAGATATGAAGATCCCGATAACGATAAAGCATTGGCTTCCAAAGAATCTAATGAATACTGGAGAAATGTTGATTTGTATATCGGAGGTACCGAGCATGCTACCGGTCACCTGATTTACAGTCGTTTCTGGAATAAATTCCTGTTTGATTTAGGTGTTGTTTGCGAAGATGAACCTTTCAAAAAACTGATCAATCAGGGAATGATACAGGGTCGCTCTAACTTTGTATATCGTATCAAAAATACCAATACTTTCGTTTCATTGAATCTGAAAGATCAATATGATGTTACCCCGATTCATGTGGATGTAAATATTGTATCCAATGATATCCTGGATATTGATGCTTTCAAAAAATGGAATCCTGAGTATGAGAAGGCGGAGCTTATTCTGGAAGATGGAAAATATATCTGTGGCTGGGCAGTAGAAAAAATGTCCAAATCATACTACAATGTAGTCAACCCGGATATGATTGCTGAAAAATACGGAGCGGATACTTTGCGTTTGTATGAAATGTTCCTCGGACCGTTAGAGCAATCCAAACCCTGGGATACTAACGGAATTGACGGTGTACACCGTTTCCTCCGTAAATTGTGGAATCTTTTCTATAAAGGAGAAGAATGGTCTGTTAGTAACGATGCTGCAACTCCCGAAGAGTTGAAATCTTTGCATAAACTGATCAAAAAAGTATCATACGATATTGAAAATTTCTCATTCAATACCTCTATTGCTGCATTTATGATATGCGTCAATGAATTGTCAGCATTGAAATGTAACAAGAAATCAATATTGAGTGAGTTGATCGTTGTTTTGTCTTCTTTTGCCCCGCACATTGCAGAGGAATTATGGCATGCATTGGGCAATCAAACTACCGTTTGCGACGCTGTATATCCTGAGTATAACGAAGAATACCTGAAAGAAAACAGTGTAAATTACACTATTTCTTTCAACGGTAAAGCCCGTTTTACATTGGAATTCCCTGCTGATGCAGATCCGAAAGAAGTAGAAAAAACAGTACTGGCTCACGAAAGTTCACAAAAATGGCTGGACAACAAAACGCCTAAAAAAGTGATTGTGGTTCCCGGCAAAATAGTCAATATAGTCTTGTAGAAATTATGAATTCTAAATTTTGAATTTTGAATGATGGGTTTTGTAAAATTTTTACTCCAATTCAAAATTTAGAATTCAAAATTCAAAATTTAATATTAAGTTTATATGGCAACACCTCCTTTTAAGTATCAGGATCCTTTTCCGCTGGGAAAAGATAATACCGAATATTATCTTTTGACGGAAGAAGGCGTGTCGGTATCTTCATTCGAAGGAAATGAGATATTGAAAGTGACTCCCGAAGCATTGACCCGTCTGGCTAATGCATGTTTTCATGATTGTTCGTTTTTCTTACGTCCGGAACACCAACAAATGGTAGCTAAGATTCTGGCAGATCCGGAAGCAAGTGAAAATGATAAATATGTGGCGCTTACCATGTTGCGTAATGCGGAAATTGCAGCAAAGGGAAAACTGCCTTTCTGTCAGGATACCGGAACGGCAACTGTTATCGCTAAAAAAGGACAACAGGTGTGGACCGGAGGCGGAGACGAAGAGGCTTTGTCTTTAGGCGTTTATAAAACATACACGGAAGAAAATCTGCGTTATTCGCAAACGGTGGCTTTGGATATGTACACAGAAAAGAATTCCGGTTGTAACCTTCCCGCACAGATTGACATTCAGGCTGTATCAGGAATGGAATATAAATTCCTGTGTATTGCCAAAGGTGGCGGTTCTGCTAATAAAACATATCTCTTCCAGGAAACAAAAGCTTTACTGAATCCGGATACGTTGGAAAAATTCCTGATTGAAAAAATGGCTTCGCTGGGAACAGCTGCTTGTCCTCCGTATCATATCGCTTTTGTTATCGGCGGAACTTCTGCAGATGCTTGTTTGAAGACTGTAAAATTAGCATCTACTAAATATTATGATTCTTTGCCTACATCAGGTAATGATGGTGGTCAGGCTTTCCGGGATATCGAACTGGAAGAAAAAATGTTGCAGGCTGCACATAAAATCGGTTTGGGCGCTCAATTCGGAGGTAAATATCTGGCGCATGATATACGTATTGTTCGTTTGCCACGCCACGGAGCTTCTTGTCCGGTAGGAATGGCTGTTTCTTGCTCTGCCGACAGAAATATCAAGGCTAAGATCAACAAACAAGGGGTGTGGATTGAAAAACTGGAGACTAATCCGGGTAAATATATCCCCGAAGAGTATCGTAAAGCAGGAGAAGGTGATGCTGTTCGCATTGATTTGAACCGCCCTATGAAAGAAATTCTGGCAGAATTGACTAAATATCCGGTTGCTACCCGTTTGTCGTTGAATGGAACAATCATTGTAGGCCGTGATATTGCTCATGCCAAGCTGAAAGAACGTTTAGACAGAGGAGAGGGATTACCTCAATATATCAAAGACCATCCGATATATTATGCAGGACCGGCCAAAACTCCGGAAGGAATGGCTTGTGGTTCTATGGGACCGACTACTGCCGGACGTATGGATTCTTATGTGGATCTTTTCCAAAGCCAGGGAGGAAGTTTGATCATGCTTGCCAAAGGAAACAGAAGTCAACAGGTAACAGATGCCTGCAAGAAATATGGAGGTTTCTATTTAGGCTCTATCGGAGGCCCGGCAGCTATATTAGCTCAAAACAACATCAAAAGCATTGAATGTGTCGAATATCCGGAACTTGGTATGGAGGCTATCTGGAAAATTGAAGTGCAGGATTTTCCGGCCTTTATCCTTGTGGATGACAAAGGAAATGATTTTTTCAAGCAAATAAAATCAACGGCATCTTGTTGATAAAACAGATAATTTTATTGTTGTTTTCAAAATTTTGCATATCTTCGCGCTTTCTGAGTTATTTTATATTTTATAAATTCTAAACCCTAAAAAGCGTTATGAAGAAAGTTTTATTTGCACTTGTGTGTGCTGTTGTTATGTTCTCTTCTTGTGGAGACAGTGCTGTGAAGTTGAATGATACTATTGTTGACAAAGTTGATGGAACTGTTGGCATGATGGACAAAGTGATGAATTACATCCAAAATGAAGATTATGCTACTGCTACTGCTTATTTGGATACTGTATCATTACATGTTACAAGTTCAGTAGAACAAATCGGCAAATTGGATAATAAATCCGGAGAAGAGTTCAAACAATCTGCCATTGAATTGTTGAACATGGTTGGAAACGAAGGTGTTCCCGCTTATAAAAAAGCATTGGAAATCTTCCAGGATCCTGCAAAGTACAATGATGGTATCGAACTGATCAATGATTTTATTGACAAAGTTCAGAAACAACAAAATCTCTTACAAGAAAAACAAAGAGAATTTGCTACAAAGAATAATGTTACTTTGCGCTGATTCGGTTTTATAAAGTAAGGAAAAAATATCGCATGGATTTCGGGTTTTGAGACGTTGAAATTCATGCGATTTTTTGTTTTTTTTGTGCGAATAGGAACAATTCTAAAACGAATCTGAATATTCCTTTATATATGGTTTCTATAAATTTAATTTAGTATTATGAAATTCCTATATTGTAGTATATTCTTTGCTTTATTACAAATTAGTAATATCTATGCACAAAATGCAGGTAGTAATGATTCGATCTCTATATCGAATCATCAATTTAAGGATCGAACAGATAATATAGATAGAAATGATTTTGGATTTGTATCTCATGATATGAAGAATGAAACTGTAAATGTAGCTACTGTAAATTCTATATTTGTTAAGGATGTTATTGGCTTTAATCTTGACTCTGCAGATGTTTATAGACCTTCTTTACCGTTTACTATTAAAGGGATAAACAACCCCATGGATGATTCATTGGTAGTGACAAAAATTCCTTTTGTTATCAATGGAGTTGAATACTATCGCTTGTTTAACATAAGTATGGATAGAACCCCGGAGTTTATTACCTTAGAACAAATTAAAGAGAAATATACTCCCAATATAAAACCACCATATCTTTTTATGGTTAATGATAACTTTCTAACCTCAGATTTGGGTTCATACAGATTTGATAAAGACTTTGTTTATTTTGTGAGGGCTATCAGTTCTTATGAATTTGAAGGTATGAAAAGTTATCCGGAATTTACGATTATCCGGATTTATACGAAAACAAAACGAAATATAGGTATGCGGATAAGGTAATTTTTATGTTTGATTTTTTAATGGGTATAATCAGAAAAATAAACTGTACCATCCAGTTAAATTCTCATTAACAGAATGATACAGTTTTATTCCTGTCTGTAATCTTATTAAAAATAAAATTCGTCTGAATTCGTTTAATTCGTTCCAATTCGCGTCCAGAAAAAAATTAATTAATAAACGCCAATATCTGCCCCTTTTTCACCTGTTCTCCCTGCTTAACATAAGTCCCTACAATAGTTCCTCCATATCCTGTTTCCACAGGTTCAATTCCATAATAATTTTGTATATAACACAAATTGTCATGTTCTTTGATCGTAGCTCCTTCAAATGGAGCCGTAGAAGCATCTTTCAGGTCATATTGCCATAAAATCTGTCCTTTACAGGGTGCATGAATAGGTTTGGCATGCGGATATTCTGCAGAAATTTCGTCAAAATTGAACATGGGAATCTCTACGACCGGACGTTTGATGATAATTGGTGCTCCTGCTTTTTCTTTTGCTTGTTCCAGTTCCTGATTGAACCGGTTTTTGGCAGCTCCCGATTTGAAGTCTCTGTATTGTCTTTCGTGCATGGCAAATTCAAACAGTTCTTCTTCATCCGGACCAGGTTCCCATTCATTGGTCTGCATTTCTTCCCTGAATTTATCCAGTTCATCCGGAAAAGCATCCTGAGGATTGCCTTCATAGAACTCATAATTGTTTGCTTTGGCCAATTCGATGATTTCGGGAGCCAACGGACCGGGAAGTTTACCTGTCTTACCCAAAATCATATTCCAACTGTCTTTGTCGATCATAGAAAAACGCGGTTCATTCTTGGCTGCCGCAAAGATATTCATCAAAGCAATATTTTTCACATACTGGCTGAATGGAGTAACTAAAGGAGGATAACCTAACATAGGCCATACGGCTTCTACTTCTTTGAATAACTGAACAACCAGATTATTCAGGCTAACTTCTTTTTTCCCTTGCTGACGAAGCGCCAGATTGATTGCGCTGTGCATCCCTTTCAGGTCGGCCATCATGGATCCCATCATTCCTCCGGGAAGTCCGCAGCCAACTAAGAGTGAAGTCATGATTTTATTACTCGGATCAATGAAAAATCCTAAGAAGTCGTCTATAAAAGTCTGACTTAGTCTCCGTGCTTCCATGTAAGCTTCCATATTGATATCAGCCACCTGGTAACCGGCATCTTTCAACATCGCCTGTATGGTGATTACATCCGGGTGAACCATTCCCCAGGAAAGCGGCTCCATGGCAACGTCCAGTATATTAACCCCATTTTCGGCAGCTTCCAGCATAGAGGCAACCGAAAATCCGGGTCCGGTATGTCCGTGATATTGTATGGTGATATCCGGATGTCTTTTACGAATACCCTTGATAATTTGTCCGATACTGTACGGACGACCGATTCCGGCCATATCTTTCAGGCAGATTTCTTCTGCTCCGGCTTCAATGAGTTGTTCTGCCAGGTCGACATAGTATTCTACCGTATGAATAGGAGAATAGGTAATACATAGAGCGGCCTGAGGTATCATCCCTCCTTCTTTTGCATATTGTATGGATGGAATGATATTGCGGGGATCATTCAATCCGCAGAATATCCGCGTAATATCCACCCCTTGAGCATGTTTAACCTTATACATCATTTTGCGGACATCTGCAGGTACAGGATTCATGCGTAGACCGTTCAATCCCCTGTCTAACATATGTGTCTGGATACCGGCTTTGTTAAATGGTGCGGTAAAAGCTCTTACAGCAATGTTCGGATTTTCTCCATAAAGCAAATTAACCTGTTCAAAAGCTCCTCCGTTTGTTTCTACCCTTGCAAAACATCCCATGTCGACAATAACCGGGGCGATTTGTTGAAGTTGGTCAACACGCGGCTGATATTTACCGGAAGATTGCCACATATCACGATAAACGAGACTGAATTTTATTTCCTTTGCCATGATGATAAATGATTAATATTGAAATGAATTTCTGTATAGTTCTTTGCAAATTTAATGCTTATTGGTTTGATTGTATCTTTAAAACAAAACAAATAATTTCTTGTTTAAGATAAATTGAGAGTATTAAAAATTTATTGTACATTAGCCGAAAATTATCAATTATTTACGTATGAAAACAATACAGGATTGCATTCAATTTGCCAATGAAAACCCGGTATGTTATCTGGCAACAGCCGATGGGGATCAGCCCCGTGTAAGGGCGTTAGGTTTCTGGTATGCTGATGAAACAGGTTTTTATTTTCAAACAGCAACGCTGAAAGAAATACCGCATCAATTAGAAAAGAACCCGAAAGCAGAAGCTTGTTTTTATAAACATGAAGGAATGTTGGGAGTTATGATGCGTGTAGCCGGGAAAACGGAATTTGTCAATGACCGTTCTGTGAAAGAAAAAGCATTGGAGGCCCGTCCTTTTTTGAAATCATTCGGTATGACAGCTGATAGTCCGGAGTTGTCTATTATTCGTATCCCACACGGAGAAGCCTATTTCTGGACAATGGAAGATAACCTGAAACCTAAAGAATTCATTCGATTTTAATATCTGATTTTGTGACCTCGTAGGGGTGCAGTTCGATCAGTCATGTTCGGAAGATTTGCGCCCAAAGGGCGCGTTCTAAGTAAGCAGTGGCTCTAAGCCACTGCTCAGGATGTCACTTATCCAACATAGCCTGCAAAGCAGGCGTCTGTTATTGCTCACCAATCCAAACCCAACCTGATGCCTGCTCTGCAGGCTAACAGAGGAAGGCTCCTTAAATACAGTGGCCTGGGGCCACTGCTTACTTAGGACGCGCCCTTTGGGCGCAAATCTTACGGATACCATCCTATGTCTTAGGGGAAAGCGTAT